>JANPGE010000001.1:0-9226 GCA_031423805.1 Segetibacter sp.
GGTGGCTATGCCTTTAGGCATTAAATGTCGGCAGCAGAAACAACCAACCAAACCGTTCAAGTCCCGTTAGGAACGGTATGTCTATCAAATTGTCGATTTAAAGGCGGAAATTAAGGAATGGTGGCTATGCCGTTGGCATAAAATGTCGGTAGCAAAAATAAAATAGAATATGTTTTAAAGTCCCGTAGGGACGATATATTTATGTAATGCCTAAGAGAAGAATACGCAATTTGATAGACATATCGTCCCTATCGGGACTTGTACTGTTTAATTGGCTGTTATTGCTACCGACATTTTATGCCTAACGGCATAGCCACCATTCCTTATAATTCCCGCTTTTGAATCCACAATTTGATAGACATATCGTCCCTAACGGGACTTTTACAATTTGATTGTCTTTTGTTGCTACCTACATTTTATGCTTATCGTCATAGCCACCATTCCTTATAATTTCAGCCTTTGAATCCACATTTTGATAGACATATCTTCCTTACGGGACTTTTACAATTTGGTTGGCTGATGGTGCTACCGACATTTTATGCCTAAAGGCATAGCCACCATTCCTAATAATTTCCGCCTTTGAATCCACAATTTGATAGACATATCGTCCCTAACGGGACTTTTACAATTTGGTTGCCTTTTTTTGCTACCGACATTTTATGCCTATCGGCATATCTCTTATCCGATTTAATCCTCTGTGCTTCTCTGTGGGGGTTTGCTTAATGGCTTTCTCTGTGATTTTTTAAAACAAATAATGGGAAAAGCCAAATAAAGCTATACTGTACAAGAGTGCGACCCCGCAAAATTGACGGGGCAAGCAGCCAATGAAGCCCGGCAAAGCCACAAAAGCCGGGGCAAAGAGAATTACGAATTACGAATGGAACAAGGCTTGTTACTTTCGTAAACGAAGAGTGCCTCACTTTTGAAAAATGAGGCACTCTTTATTCGTGATTGATAATTTCTAATTAAATAAGCATCCGCAGCGGTTCTTCCAGCAGCGCTTTTACGGTTTGCAGGAAGGCTGCACCGGTGGCACCGTCCACTACACGGTGGTCGCAGCTTAGGGTCACTTTCATAATGTTGCCGGGTACTACCTGCCCGTTTTTAACAACGGGAGTTTGGGCTATACCGCCGATGGCCAATATGCAGGCATCGGGCGGGTTGATGATGGCGGTGAACTCGTCTATGCCAAACATGCCGAGGTTGCTGATGGTGAAGGTGCTGCCTTCCCAATCGGCAGGTTGCAGCTTTTTGTCTTTGGCCTTTTGGGCAAATGTTTTGACTTCGGTGGCTATGGCGCTTAGGTTTTTGCCGTCGGCAAAACGGACAACCGGTACCAACAGCCCTTCTTCTACAGCTACTGCTACGCCTATGTTTACGTGATGGTTGGTGCGGATTTTATCGCCCAACCAACTGCTGTTTACCTTGGGGTGCTGCTTAAGGGCTACTGCGGTGGCCTTGAGTACAAGGTCGTTGAAACTTATTTTGACCGGTGAAATTTCGTTGAGTTTGGTACGGGCTGCTATCGCATTGTCCATGTCTATACTCATGGTGAGGTAGAAATGTGGTGCGGTAAAGAGACTTTCGGAAAGGCGTTTTGCAATCACTTTGCGCATTTGCGAAACAGGTACTTCGGTGTAGCTTTCTTGTCCCTGCCCGGCTTGTGTAGCAGGAACAGCGGCGGCTGTAGCTTGTACAGGTGCTTCTGCTTTTGCAGGTTCTTGTTGAGCTGATGCAACTGGTGCAGGTTGTGGTGCAGCAGTTGCTTCTTCTGCTGCCGGCGTTACGGTTGCAGGTGTTGTAACAGGTGGTTGATATTCATCCACATCCTGTTTGGTTATCCTGCCATTGTCGCCGGAGCCTTTTACATATTTAAGGTCTATTCCTTTTTCGTCAGCTACTTTTTTGGCCAATGGCGATGCAAATATTCTTCCTTCGTTTACTACTTCGGGTGTTGCAGCTACGGGTTGAGGCGTAGCGGTATTGTTGACAACCGGAGCGGCAGGCTCCTCAGCTGTAGCTGCCGGGACAGTTGCTGCACTTTCGCCCTTAGATGCGGCAATGATGGCATCTATGTTCATGCCCGGGTCGCCGATGATGCAAAGCAAGTCGTTAACCAATATTTTTTCGCCGGCTTTTGCACCCTGGTACAGGAGTGTACCGTTTTTATAGCTTTCCAAATCCATGGTGGCTTTGTCGGTTTCTATCTCGGCAAGCACTTCACCTTTCTTTACAGTGTCGCCAACGTTTTTTTGCCAGGTGGCTATTACGCCTTCTGTCATGGTATCACTCAGGCGTGGCATCAGCACTACTTCTTCCATTTTGGAAATGTCTACTGCGGCCTGTGATTGTGCTGCAGGTGCCGCCGCAACAGGTGCAGGTTTTGGGGCTTCCTCTTTTGGAGTTTCAGCTTTGGGTGCTTCTTCTTTCGGGGCTTCTGTCTTTGGAGCTTCGACTTTTGCAGGTTCTACCTTTGCAGGTTCTTCAACTGCCAGTGTTCCGCCAGATGGTTTTGCGGTATTTTCTGCAACCAATGCAGTAACATCTTCACCGGCTTTTCCTATTATTGCCAAAAGGTCATTTACCTGTAGTTTGCCGCCGTCGTTTGCACCGCGATGTAAAAGCACACCTTCCTGGTAACTTTCCAGTTCCATGGTGGCTTTGTCAGTTTCAATTTCGGCTAATAAGTCGCCTTTTTTTACAGCATCACCTACGTTTTTGTGCCATGCAGCAATTACGCCTTCTGTCATGGTATCGCTCAACCGGGGCATTAATATCGCTTCCGCCATACTTATTTTTTTGCTTAACAACCTGTGTTTGTGTTACAGGTTGGTGTTGTATTTAGATTTTGAGCCGTGAAATTACATGAAATTGGTTTAATACAAAGGGTGATATTGGTAAAAGAAAAAGGGAATCACTTTTTGATGAAATGGTGCCTAACATCTTCCCATTTTATTAGGTAGTTGGGATTTTTGGCTATACATTCTAATTCCTTGTCAATAGCAAACTTATGAAATGCGGACAATTGAAACATATCCAATTCCAAATTTCCCATTCCTTCCTCATTGGTATTATCAGAGCTATTCTCTATCATAGTTGTATGTAAAATTAACTCCTCCGGCTTCTTGGTTCTCGTTTTTTTACCCCCACGCATTCCTGACTAGGCTAGCACAAGGGCAGAGAGAAGGTATTAAATTTAGGTTTTTAGATTTGTGTACAACATTCGCAAAGACAATTTAATATTTTATCAAAGCTTAAGCCGCGGGGCTACGTTGTTGCAACGGAGCTGAATTCTCTTGTTTCTGAAACCGCTTCGCAAGTTTCAGCATGCCTTCGCTACGCTTGACACCCAAGAGAATAAGGCTCCTAACGCAACAACTGTTGTCAATTAAGTCATTAATACTTATTATTAGATATTAATGACGAAGCGAATATCTAATCCTATTAATTTTTATAACTACTTATAGTAAATTTATTTCATCGAATTTACAATTCTTAATAGTCCAACTCCATTCTCAACCTGTCTTTTAATTCTTTTACCAATGGGTATTTTTCAATTACCCTTAAATATTGTTCACGGGTATTAAGCGTGGCTTCTACCGGGCCGCTTTCTTTTGGTTGTTCGTCTATTATAATGCTAATAGTAAGATTCCGGTTTTTGAAACAATCTTTTAAGAATTCCAACAACTGAACTTTCTCCTGTTCTATAAATTTTTGTTCAAGGCTGGCTGAAACGGTTATGGAAAAATGCTCATCATTTACAACTTCAAGGCGGGCATTGTTGAAAACAGTAACATGTGAGTTCTTGCTTTGGTCTTTGAGTTTATCAGTAAAACAAGTCCAATGCTTTTGCAGGTCTTCAATAACCAATGGAATGGACTGGGTTTCATTTGAATCCCCATTTTCAGCCATTTCGTGACGCATTTTATCAAGCAAAGATTTCTTGCCACTACTTGCAGGCCTTGCTTTAGGAATTTTAGAGGTTTCTGCCGGATTTTCTGTAGCTGTTTGGTTAGGCGTTAGAGTTTGGGTCTTTAGTAGTGAATCTATTGGTTCATTTACAACTTCCTTTTTTTCCGCATCTTTTTGAATGTATAATTTGCTTTGTGGTGTTGCAACATTACCATTTTGCGGAGCAGCAATATTTATTTGCAGCGATTGCAATGGCTCAAACCGCATAGCTACCGGTCCGCTAATCCGCTTTTTTTTTACAATGCTGGAAGTTTGGCTATCAAAAGATAACTCTATTGCCTGTTGCAAAAATGAAAGCTTGATGATGGCCATTTCTACATGCAATCTTTTATTGCGGGCTATTTTATAATTGATCTCCGCTTCGTTTAGAATGTTCAAAGCGCCTACGAGATAAGCAGGAGTAACTTTTTGAGCAGTTTCTATGTACTTGGACTGCATACCTTCTACCACTTCTAACAGGGATGCGGCTTTGGGGTTCTGACAAACCAATATATTTCTAATAAATTCTGCATAACCGTTGAGCACCAAATCTCCTTCAAAACCTTTTCTGTTAATTTCGTCGTAGAGGAGTAGCGCTCCGGCCATATCCTGCTGCAACTGTGTATCCAATAACCTGAAAAAGTAATCGTGATCAAGTATGTTCAGGTGTTCAAGTGTATTCAGGTAAGTTACTTCGCCATTTGTAAAGCTGACAATCTTATCCAAAATGCTCAAAGAATCCCTCATGCAGCCTTCGCTTTTTTGAGCAATGACCTGTAGTGCTGCTTTTTCTGCTTTTACATCTTCTTTTTCTATGATTTCCTGCAAATGTTCTACCGTATCGTTGTTGGTAATGCGTTTAAAGTCGAAAATCTGGCAACGGCTAAGGATAGTTGGTAAAATTTTGTGCTTCTCTGTAGTGGCCAAAATGAAAATGGCATAAGAAGGTGGTTCTTCCAATGTTTTTAAAAATGCGTTGAAGGCACTTGTACTCAACATGTGTACCTCATCCACAATATACACTTTGTACTTGCCTGCCTGTGGCGCAAAACGAACCTGTTCTACTAAAGAACGGATGTCATCTACCGAGTTGTTGCTGGCAGCATCTAATTCATGGATGTTGAGCGAAATACCTTCGTTGAACGATACGCAACTGTGGCAGGTATTGCAGGCTTCACCATCAGGTTGCAGGTTTTCGCAGTTGATGGTTTTGGCCAATATACGGGCACAGGTGGTTTTGCCCACACCCCGTGGTCCACAAAACAAAAAAGCATGTGCCAACTGCTGATTGCGGATGGCATTTTTGAGCGTAGTAGTTATATGTTGCTGCCCCACAACTGTATTAAAGTTCTGCGGCCTGTATTTTCTTGCTGATACAATGAATTTTTCCATAGTTGATGGGTGCAAATTAAGAAAGTTTATTTGAGCTAAAAATGGAGGTTATCAACAGGCTTTTTTTAACTAATTTGAAAGAAATGTTGAAAGTATAGTTTTGAGGCTGGAAAAATATATTATTGAAATATCAATATTGCTCAAATGCTTTGCGGTGGGCTGCTTTGATTTGCAAGGCCAAAGAACTTGGTTTTATGACCATTACATTATCTCCATGCGATAGCAGTTCCATGATGAAATCGTGGGTGATGCAGAGTTTGAGGCTGATGAGCAGTTCTTCCTCATCGTCATTTACTACCTCTTGGGTAGGGTGCAGCGGCAGGCTTTTGATATACTTGCCCTGAAAAGGATCGAATGACAACACAATTTCCTGCGGATTTTCACCATTATGGCTGACGATTCCAAAACAGTAGCGGTAAGCTTCTTCTATATCGTAGTCTTTTGTTGTTTCGAATTTGACATTGGTGATTTCAAGGTTGGTAAGGCGGTCAAGGGCAAAGCTTTTTACTATTTCCTCCGACTGATTCTTGGCCATCAGATACCAACGGTTTTTAAATTCTTTGAGTGCGTACGGTTCTACGTTCCGCTTCTTTTTGTCGTCTTCCCAAAATTTTTGATAGTCGAAACGGATTTGCAATTTGTTCTTAATAGCATGAAGCAAACCATAGAGGTTTTCTGTGCCTTGTGGTAGCCGGGTTTCGAGGTGCAGGTAAGGCTTGAGGTCTTGTGCTATGTTGAGCGAATTGAACATCTCAAACGCCTCCACCATGCGTTGAAAGTTGAGGCTTTCCGATTCATTGGTTATGAAATACCCTTTTTCTTTCCTGGAAAATTCAATAGAAAACCCAAACAGTTCTTTGATGTCTTTTACATCTCTTTGAAACGTTCGCTGCGAAAATGTAACTTCCAAATTTTCCACCCGTGTTTGCAACAATTCGCCTTGCCGTTCTATATACGCTTGCAATTCCTCTAAAGAAGAATAAGGCTTTGCTTTCAGCCTTTTTACAATGAGGAAATAGCGGGAGAGGAAGGAGAGTTTGGACATGGGTTACATGCTTAAATCAATGCAATTTGAGTCAATTACAGTTAAAATCTCCTTTATTTTTTCATTTATTTTTCCTGGTATTTCATTATTTACATCTCTCCAATCCGTTTTAGACCAATCATCAAAATAGTTAACCCAATACCAATTTTCACTAAGACTATTTTTAGCAAATTTTTCAGATAATGTTTTATATAAATTTTGTTTAGCAACAAACGAGTTATGGAGATTAGTAATGCCATAGTTTATATCTTCAAAATCAGTAGTAAATTCAAAGCAAATACAGCACCGCCAATTTTCTCTAAAGAAATAAAAACTCGATTCCGCCATTCCAACTTTATAATCGGGGTCTGTTTCGAATTTTAGGTTGTTTATCTTACAAACTTCAAGTTTTGATAATTCAGACATAACATTTTCAATTATCCTAAATCGTATTGAAGTCCAATTACTTTGAACTTCTTCAGCTGATTCTATATAATCAGGATTATTAACTATAGCTTCGATAATTTCATTTTTATGAACTTCACTCATGGTTTGATGTGTTAGGTGCTTAATAAGGTAAATATACTGGGCAATAGTTTCACGTAATAAAGGTTTTGTTGCAGCTTCCTTTTGGCAAAGTTCTAGCCATTCTAAAATGTTCTTTTGATAGGAGATTTTAAAGAAATGTATTCCTTCTACTAAAGTATGTTCGTTTCTTTCTTTGTTATAAGTGGCATCTTTATACCACTCTTTATCTTTAAGATTGATCCGCTCATCGTCTTTCCAAGTTATACTTCCATGAGAAGGATTAATACCAAAAAGTGTTAGGTAAAATAAATGGCAACCGGGATAATCCTTACAATATCTTACCAACTGTTGACCCTGATCATCTGCATAAATTTTATTTTCTATAACAACTTTTAAACGATTTCTAAATTTAATAACAATATCTATTCGGCCATTATTGGTAACCTCTTCCATTTTTATTTCGGTTCTAAGTAAGTCATCTTGATTAGTAGGTGTATTTTTTACTTCAAATTGCTTAACAAACAATTTCAAAAAAGCATCTTTCATCCCATGACTTCCCTTTGGGTTTAGCAATTCAGCAATAAAAGCAGAGTGGGTTTCAACTTCACGGGTTTCTCTTCTCAATATTCTAAAAATATTGAAATTCTCACCAGTTATTTCGGCAATGCTTTCATACTTTTTATTGATAGCAGAAATTTGAGTTAGCAAATTCTCAATTGTATGTATTGACGGAGGTTGATTTTCCATTTCAAAATTTTAAGTGAATGTATAGTTTATTTTCTTTGTTTACTTAAACCCAATCACACTCCTTTTCTTCCCATCTCCAAACTCCTTTTCCCCCTGATTATAAATAGCAGTCAAAGTAGCCGGTTCATGAAAGGTGGTATCGAAACCAAGTTTTTTTGAAAGCTCATTAGCTTTGTTTGTTTCCAGTTCTTTAAACTCATAAAGGGCTATCAACCGGCCTTTTCTTAGCAAAGCATTATCCACCTTGGCAATATCAGTGTTGAATGAACAGATCAGTTGAATATTGAGGCAGTCGGAAAGCAATCCATCAGAAATATTCAGCAAAGCAGAAACAGGAGAATGACCAGTTCGTTCTCTATCTATCACAATGTTCTCCGCATCTTCTATAACAAAAATGCTATTGGGGTTATCAATCAAAACTGTCATCAGATCGGGGTTGGCAATAGCACCTGCCAGGTTGGGAGGCAAAAAAATCACGTGCTTTTTTACACTTGAAATAAGATACCTGATATAAGAAGTTTTGCCTGTACCGGGCTTGCCATGCAGTAGTACCAATCCCTTATCATTTTTCTTCGAAAGCCTTCTTATAATAGTTTTATGTACATCCAAAAAATCATCATTGTAGTTGTATTCAATATTCAACCTTGGCCTTTCTATGCTAAATGATTTTGTATCGAGGCCGCCGATGGAATGAATGAGCAATGAAATTTTAGGTTGCGTCTTTGTATGTCGTTTTCTAAACTTCCGAACTGCTTTTACAATTGCTTCTACCTTTTCTACTGCTGTCTTTTTAAACAATAGCCGAACAATAGAACAATTGGTATCAAAATCTACAATGAGGTCTTCGTACAATACATAGAATATATCGTCTAGTTCTGCATGAAGACTTTTGTTGAAATATCTCTTGGCATAATGCGAGTCTTTGATTTCAGTTGCATATTTTTCTGCAAACCATTTGTTTGCTTTGTAACAGTCAATCTCTATTTCGTGAACAAAATTTGGAATGGTATGAAAATAGGCAAGGAACAACATAAACTCATTCAGGTATAATCCTGACTTACCCGAAAAAATTTCATTGATTTGAAGAGGCAGACAGTTTTTCTCCCATTTTTCGGACGGTACAGCTATTTTAGTTTCAATTAATAATCGATCTTCCATTTCATATTTGTTTGATCAAAAGTACAAGCCTACTGCGCCAAATGATGTCGTTATGAAATTATTAATACACTGAAAAAATAATAAACCTCTCCTTTGTAATTCTTCAACTTAAACTCAAAAGCAACAAAGGCCCCTAAAAAGGAGCCAATGTCTCTAATCACAGCTAAAAAAAGTACGTATATGTTGGCTGATATTAGATGTTAGAGCTGAAAAACAAAAAACCCGACATCTGAAATCAGACATTTCGCTTAATGCTTCACAACAACAGTAGTTGTTTCTTTTGCACCATCGGTTTTGTTGGCTACTAAAATATACATGCCGTCACTTAATAATGCAGTATTGATTGTGTTGTTAGGGAATTTATTAAATAGCATTGCCAGTCTGCCATTTACATCGTAAAGTGTTATCGAAGCAATATCATTTCCA
>JANPGE010000002.1:0-2512 GCA_031423805.1 Segetibacter sp.
ACATTTGCTCTGCAAACTCAACATAAAGCTGCTTTTGCGCTGAAGGTTTGTGCTTCAGGCAATCTTTTACAAGTTGAAAATGATCGCTCATTATAGGCATTCAGCAGGTTGACATAGCAATACTGCTGACCGTTGCATTAAAGCGAAAAAAAATAAAATAAGATTAGAGAAAATGAGAACCCACTTAAGGTAATACTAATCAATTCGAAGATTCCATAGTTAACTTAATTTTATCAAGGCTCTTTTCCATAAAGCCACCAATCGCTTTATCAGAAAAAATTGCAGCAAATTTTTCCCATGGATACCATGATACATGATTAACAAATTGCCATTGAAGAGAAGTAACAGATGGATTACTGTTGGGTAAAAAACTAAATGATCCGGTAAGTTGACTTGAGGGAGTTTGCCAGGTTGTATAAATATTTTCTGCAGAAAGCGAATCTATTGTAATAGTAGTTTTATCCACTTTTACAGCGGCATGAAGACCGACTGTATTTCCGGAATAAATAACAGATACTCCCTCCATGTTTGCGCACCAATCTTTCCACAGTTTTAAGTCATTAATATGCGCATACACTGAATCTCTAGGTGCATTAATATTTATACTTCTTGAAACAAATATTGTAGAAGGCATTAAAAGAGAGATTACTGTAATCAGCAGCCCTAATACTACAAAGCTTATCAAACCCAATTTAATCAGTCGCATATTATTCCCATTTAAAAACTTTTATTGCCACTGCATATACTACAACTGACCATAACATAAGTATTCCGATTTCTTTTAAACAGTCGTTTAAATGAGCACCTTCAAAAGCTATCTGCCTCATTGCATTGTTAAAGTGAGTAAGCGGCAGCACCCTGCATATTGGCTGCAACCATGATGGAAATACATCTATTGAAAAAAAAGTTCCTGCAAGCAAAAACTGTGGCAATGTAAAAATATTTGCAAGCGGTGGAATGGTGCTTTCATTTTTTGCAATTCCACTTACAATAAATCCAAAACCCATAAATAAAACCAAGGCAACAAAGCTCAATACCATTATTTCCAGAAAAGTAATAAACCCATGAACAAGCGTATAGTGAAATGCAAATGTGCCAATGCAAATAATCACTACTGCAGTTGATAATTGAAATATCACCCGACCGATTGCTTCACCAAGAATAATGTAAGGCCTGCGAATGGGGGTTGCATAAAATCGCTTAAGCACTAATTGCTGACGCAGGTTAAAAAATAAAAATGCTACGCCGAATACACCGGCACTCAATAGCGAAAACCCAAGTTGCCCCGGTAAGATAAAGTCAATTGTTCTGTATGTCCTGCCCGGTATTTTTTGTATGTTTTCATTGATCAATGCAAAAGTAGGTGACTGTGGATATTGCTGTTTATTTATGCCGCTTATTATAGCATTGAGCATAGATTTTAGCACCTGTAGGTTTTGCGGATTTACTGATTCAGAGCTTTTAAGATTGATGGTGTAAGGAGCAATAGTACCACTTGTTTTATCAATCTTTATAACAGCAGTCAGTCTTCCTTTTTCTAAATCTCCTTTTAATTCCTGTTCGGTTTCATTTACAATTTTTAACCCTGAAAAGTTTTTTAATGCCGTATAAACAGGATTAGTTGTGTCAGAGTTTTTATCTATTGCAATGCTAAAAGAAACCCTGCTGCCACCACCAATAAATCCAAATACAATTATAAATATGAGCGGAAAAGCCAGGCTAAATACTACTGCCGACGGACTCCTTAATACCGCAGTGAGACTTGCACGGGTGATAGCCCACATAGCAGTAAACTGATTATATTTTCCTTTCATAAATAAATTTAGAAGTGCAAATCTATTTGTTTGCAACTAATTGAAACGAGTTGTTTAACTTACAGGGTATGTAGAAAAAGCGTTAATCATTGTTTTCTGATAACAACCACATAGATACATTGTTTAATGATTATCTAAAACTCATCTCAAATGGCATACGGGCTTGTGGCACATTCATCATTGCCTGATAATTTTTGATTTGCTTAAGCAATATATATTGCTCTATACCTATTTCTTCTTTAATGCTTCTTTCCTTTACATCGTTCTCATACTTATTAAAAACTTTTTCAAAGAAATTTTTCTTTTCAGGATATTCCTTAAGTGTATATTTCTCAAGCTTTGCCATACCTGCCGCACATGCTATAGCATCATTTATGCTACCCAATTTATCTACCAATCCCAGTTGCAATGCTCTTTGTCCTGTCCATACCCGACCCTGTGCTATGCTGTCAACAACAGTAGGGGATAATTTTCTTCCTTGTGCTACCCGATTTTTAAATGTGTTGTAAATAGTATCAATCATATTTTGAACAAATACTTTTTCAACATCATTAAGAGGTCTGTTAGCGGTTGGCATATCAGCAAAAGGCCCGGTTTTAACCCCGTCGAAAGTGATGCCTAACTTATTGTTGAAGAATTTTTTCATATTGGGAATAATTCCAAATACACCAATAGAACCTGTTATAGTATTAGGCTGT
>JANPGE010000003.1:0-9600 GCA_031423805.1 Segetibacter sp.
ACCATGGCAAGCATTTTCTACCAATGCTTCAGGCTATCCTAAACAAGTGGGAGGGCCAGCTTTTTCGGCAGTAAACATTTTTGGGCATGCTATATTTAACAATGCAGTATATCGAAATGGCGCTTTGTGGTACACTCATGCCATATTTCTCCCTGCAACCGGAACTACAAACCGGGTATCTACGCAATGGTGGAGTGTGAACCCGGCCAGCGGAGCAGTAAACCAAGTTGGAAGGATAGATGATGGTTCTGGTGCCACTTCTGAATATTATATGAGTATTGGTGTAAACAATCAATCCGATGCCGTAGTTACCTACAGTTGGTTTAATCCATCCTTTAACCCAAGTGCTGCCTACAACTATAGAAATTCTGCTGATGCTGCAGGGCAGTTACCACAAGGTGTTGTTTATTACACTGGTCAGGCCGCTGATGGTGATGGCAGAGGAGGAGATTATAGTCAGGTAGCGGTAGATCCGTTAGATGATCAGTCGTTTTGGGTGGTTAACCAGGTGCCTGATTGGGATACAAGATTTGCCCTCATTCCGGGATACTATGGTTGTTATACAGATGCTACTTTTGGTAATAGTAACTGGACAGGCTATACTAAAAACGAGGCTTCTAATTCTATAACAAGTGCTGAGATGATACAATCACCTTCTATGGTTGATTACGATGCCGCGGGTTATATTACCCTTACTACAGGTTTTGTGGCTAATGAGGGTTGTATTTTCAGGGCATCTAATGATGGCTGTGGGGGCTTTAAGCCTGCACGCCAGAAACCGGGGGCAATACCTGCTGATATAACTCTAGCAAAAACCCCGGAAATCAATGATGATCTGCATATTTATCCGAATCCATCTAACACGTTCTTCAATATACGATACAAATTAAAAAATGATGAAGATGTAAAAATTTCAATTTTCAGTACAGATACTAAACTGGTAAAAGAAATAGGATACAGAAACAAACAGGCAGGTACTCACACAGAAATGGTAGATGCAAGTAAATTAAATTCAGGAATTTATTTTGCTAAAATACAAAGGGGCAATAAAGTGGAAACCCGAAAAATTGTGGTAGTTCATTAACGAATAATAAATGCCCTTTTAATAAAAGCTGATTTGCTTATGTATGTAAAAAGAGCCGCCTCGGTCATTACCAAGGCGGCTCTTTTTATTAATAAAATATTTTTGGTTATCTATATAATTAAGGAATACTATACCTGAAAAAGAATTTGTTTTTTTAAGACATGCTATTGCTTATCTATCGTAAAAGTATTATGATAAGATACTGAACACGATTACTGCATTTATACCTGATTTACCTGAGCGGCCTCAATAACCTCGTTTGCCGGTGCAGAAAAAAAACTTACAATAGAATTTTGTAACATCATTTCATCAAATTCAATTTCATTTATCTGCCCATCCTGCAACCATGCAAGCCTTAGTCTACCTTCATAATGTGTTTGATTAGGACTATTTATTTTAGGGGAAAGTACATACTCCTTTACTGTCATAACCCGGCTTCCTGATTTTAAACAAACCTGATCACCTATCTTGAATTTTGGAGTTCTCATAATGCTTTTACAAATTAATAATCTTCTAATAATTTTACCTACATTCAGACATAGGGTTTAGTATTGTTGCTGCCTGTTTTTTTTGGTGAAAACACAAAACCATGTTGATACATGAAGAATTCTCTTCTAATCTATTGAAAATGAATACTTCCTAATCTCGTATAAAGTCAATAAATATTTAAATAGTTTTAAAATCAGTAAGCTTTCAACTACAAATATTCTTTTGCTTAAACCTAATTTATCAATTTTCTGAAAAACAATTTCTTAACTTAACATATGGTGTTACTCAAAAATATTGTACCAACGCCAATTCACAAAAGATAATATTTTTAATTATTAGGTTGCAGTTAAAAAATCTTAATTAAAAGTTACTGCTAATTACCCTAAACGTTGTCTTGAAAATTAATATAAATAACGATAGGGCTTTGCGTTGTTTGGGAATTTGAAAAACTTCCGCCCGGAACCGCTGCCCAATTGAAAAACTGATGATGAAGATAAGAACAAAAAGCTAAATTGAAAAACTTCTACCCGAACTAATGCCCAATACCGAACCAATGCTAATGTGTACTGCTTCTGCCCAACTTACACAAAACCCAATATGCCTGTTGGGCTATTTCGCTTCGATGTCTATGTCGTTTATTTTTTTCATTATGTTGTTGGTCTGTGTTAAAGCAACAATGATTTTTTGATAGTGTAAAATGTCGTCAAATTCAAGAGTTCTTTCCCTTCTGTCTTTGAGCCATTTTTGTGCAGGTTGATAACCGCCTATAAAAAACGTCCACGCCACTTCTGGTACATTGTCAAAATATTGAGTGTCGTTTATAAATACTTTTCCGTTTTCGTATTTTGGTTTTGTGACTACGTTGTCTCCGTCAATAGGATATTGCGTAATGTACTTTTCAACTATTGAGCTTTCCAATAAATGTATTTGTCTAATATCTGCACCCAAAGCCACCAACTGCCAAAAAATGTTTTCGTTGGTTGGATATGGCACTCTTGGAAAATCTATTTTTAAAAACTCTTTATACTTTTCTCTGTAAGTTGGCGAATGTAAAACGGCATAGATGTAATCCAAAATGTCTATGGGTGCAAATGTTCCTTTTGTTGTTTCTTTTTCTTTTGTAAAATTTAAGCCTAATTTCTTTGCAATTTGGTTTACTATTTCTGTATTTAAGTTTGGCTTCCTTTCGTTGTCTTGGTCAATTGTTTGTTGTCCGTTATTGTCAGGGTAAAGGTAAAGAGGAAAAATAGAAGTCAAAAACCTATCACTTAATCTTGCATCTCCTAAGCATTTTGTAATAAAAAGACTACTAAATTCTTTTTCTTTATTAATTCTAATTGTAGCTAATCCAATGTTACTTCCTAAAGTAAAATGCTTCATTAAATTACCTCTACTTCTTTCAATTAATTTAGTGTCGAAATAAATAAATTTATTATCAAAAGGTCTATAAGAAATTACATTTACTAAATTATCGTTTGCTATTATATTAAAGTGATTATTTACATTGCTAATTAAGTTCTCTTTTTTATCGTTGATTAAAATTGAATCGTTTGCAGTTACAATTCCTGCATTGTTCAACGTAAATAATTTATTGACTTGAAACCCTTTCTCATAATTATTTTGTTGGCTGAAGTTCTTGTCAGTAAAGTAATAATTTGGTTCAATATTTGGAAGTTCTTTGTACTTGATTGTTTTGATTGAATTTTCAAAAAGGAAATCATATTTCAATTCTCTTTTTCCGAATAAGTCATAATGAAAAACTTTGCCTAATTCATTTGTTTTCTTTTTACCTGTTTTTACGAAAATATTTATTGAAACACCTTGTTCAATATCGAATACATTTATGTCTGCTGAACCATCTGGGCAAGTTTCTTTTTTCTTAGCATTGCCGTGTAAGTCTATTGTATAAATCTTATCATAGGTTTTTAATAAATTCCAACGCATACCTCTAAAAGTTGGATTATCTAAAAAGCCGTGTGGATTAATAAAAGCCAAAACGCCACTACCATTTTTTTCTATAAAATGTTGTCCGTAACGCAAAAACTTTACATAATCATCATTTATCCATTTAGCGTTTCTTTCTTTTAGTTTTTCTTTCCCTCCTGGTTCTTTTTTATAATCCTCCATTAAGCTCATTATCCACTCGCCTTTGTTGGCACTTTCTCCGCTATATGGTGGATTGCCAATAACACACATTACTGGTGCATCTCTTTTTATATGGTTTGCTTCGTTTGCTTCGGCACTTAACCAATTTGCAAAAAGTGTTCCTGTGTCGGGGTGACTTTCTTCAAGGCTGTTTGTAAGATAAACTCTAAACCTTTGGTTTGTTGTTGGTTTGTAACCTGTTTCGGTTAATAACAAATCTAACTGCAAATGTGCCATTGCATAACTTGCCATTAGCAACTCAAAACCATTAAGGCGAGGCAATAAATGAGTTTCTACATACTTACTCCAAATGCCTTGCTGTCCTTCAAATTTTTTGTGAATTAGTTTTACAACTTCGGCTAAAAAAGTTCCTGTGCCTGTGGCTGGGTCAAGTATTTGAACTCGGTGTACTTCTTCTTCAACTGTTCGTACATTGTTTGTGTAACGTTTGTCGGTGGCTTGTAAGTTTACTTTTATTTTGGTTTTGCTGTTGTCTGCAAGTCCTTGTGGTAAATCGAATTCTGTTTTTAAAATGTCGTTAACGGCTCTAACTATAAAGTTTACAACTGGTGCAGGTGTGTACCATACGCCTCTTGTTTTTCTTAATTTTGGGTCGTACTCACTTAGGAAAGTTTCGTAAAAATGGATAATTGGGTCTTCCATTTTTGTTGTCTTGCCGTAGTTTTTTAAAATCTCTTCCACGTTGCAAGCCAAAAATATTTCTACTAAACTATCTACAACCCATTTAATACGGTCGTCAATGTCTGGGCCTGCAATGTAGCCAAACAGTTTGCGTAAAAATGGGTTTGATTTAGGAATTAATTCAGCCGCTTCTTGTCGGCTAAAAGTTGGCAAAGTAGCATCGTGTAAACGGGCTGCAAACATTCCATAAGAAATAGTTTGAGCATACACATCGGCAAAACCTTTTGGGGTAATGTCGTGAATGAGAAAATTCTTAAAGGCATTCATTTGGTCTTTAAGCGTACTATCTTCTTTGTTTGTTTCGTCTGTGGTTAAAGCCTTTTCAATAATATCAGAAAGAAGGCGGGCTTTGCCCGCCATCATTTCTGCTAATTTTTTTGAACTTTTTATGGTTTGTCCTATGTGAGAACAAAAGTCTTTTATCAGGTTTTCAAAAGTTGCAAAGTTTGCAGGAATAGATTTTATTTCACTTGTAAATAATTCACCACCAATTTTTGATGGTTTGTCTATAAGCTCTGCAATTTTTATAGATTTTATAAATTGTCCGTCTATGTAAAGATGAAAGTCTAAATAGTCGGTAAAAAATAAATTGTTTAGCGATGCTTTATAGCGGTCAAACTGCTCTTTGTTTCCTGTTTTCTTTAAGCCTGCAAGGTCTTTGTCGCCAATGTCTTTGGCTTCGATAAAGCCAACTGGAATCCCGACATCCTGTCGGGACAAGTTATCTTTTTTGATTAAAATGTAATCGGGTGCACCACAAGATTGTCTTTTGGGTTCGTTGGTGGCTCGTATGTCGGGAACTAAACTTTCAATAAGTGTCTGCAAGTCGCCACGAAAAGTATGTTCGGTTGCATTTCCTAATTTGTATCGTTGGTTTAGGTTGTCAATGTATTGTTGTATGGTCATTTATTAATTGTCAAAATTTGTCTGGCGAATGTACAAATTATAAAGTTTGTTGTTGTAAGTGTAGGGTGTCCGCTAGCCTTGCAAGTAACATACTACTTAAAGTTATGAATTCTGATCCGGAAAAATAAATTTAGGCTATCTCTTTCTTAATAATAAGGTCAAAATTCTTGGTATGTTTGAGTTGTCATTTTCGTCGAAATATTCTGCGATATCCACTATTTCAAAATCATTATTTTTTGCTGCAGTAGTAAAGTCAGAAATGTTATGATTAAAGCAGGTGACAATTTGTTGACCATCGGTGGTATCAAACCGGGCTTTTGTTCCGGTGTATTGTTTAAAGGGATGCAGTTCGCCAACATAGACCATACCTTTGGTCTTTATTATTTCAGTAACCTTATGAAATATGTCATTCAGGTTTTCAATATGTTCAAGCACAAGGCTAAAAGTTACAAGATCAAATTTTTCATTTACAAAATTCCAGTTACTGTTAATATCTGCTTGAACAAACTGAACATTGTCGGCATTGATTTTCTGCCTTGCTTTAGCAAGCATTTCTTCTGACAAATCAACGGCAATAACTTTTGTTGCTTTTGTCAATAGCCATTCCGTATTTTTTCCTGTTCCGCAACCAATCTCAAGGCAATATTCAAATTTATCATTTCCCAACGTTGATCGTAAAGATATCGCTTCAAGATCTCTGGTTTTGTTGCTATTGGTATCATAATGTTCTGCCCACCTGTTATATGCTTGTTGTACGTTCATGGTGCTATTTTTTTTCTTTACAAACTTAATATTCAATTTACTTAATGATTAAAGAATTATTTTAACTATTGATTTTAGATTTGAATTTGTCCAGTTATTCATTTTTGTCTTTCAGGAACATTAATTTATTGATTTCTACATCAATAAATACTTATTAAGAAACTTTTTCTCATTCACTTTCTGCCATTCATGTATTTACCTATTACTTCCGTGTAGTTCTTTAGGATATAGCTTTTGCCTACTTATACATTTATGAAACAAAATTTTATGAAAAAGGAGTAAGCCGAAAATCCTTTTATAGAGTAGGCGAAAAAAAAATAAAACAATGTCAACCAAAATTAAATTTTCGATTCCATTAGAAGGCAAGCCTGAACAACCTATTCAGTTAGCAGCATTCTTTTTTGACCGTTCCGGAAAATTAATGCAAACTTCATTGCTAGACAATGGCAACTTTGTATTAGAAACAACCGATGAAGCCACACTACTGGAAGGTAAAGTGTTTATTGCACCTGTAGATTTGAAAGAACAAAGGGAATTAAACCTGGATGATATCCTGAAAAGAAACCCATTTCAAATTCCTATTCCCACAAAACTTTCAGACATCATTAAACTGCCTGCTTTTATTGATGGTTGGTGGAAAAAATGGTTGTTTTGCCACTGCACCATTACTGGTAAGGTAATAAATGGCAATTGTGGCGGCCAACAAGGCATAGACGGTGCAAGGGTAAATATTTATGAAATTGATGCCTTCCCTATTATCATTCACCGTATACCTGACTTTGATCTTTTAAAACTGCGTGATAGAATTTGGCAGGAGATTCAAATTCCAAGACCTTTTCCAGAACCTGATCCTTTGCCATTTAAAAAGCTTTCACTTGATAAGGCTACCGATTTCTCTTTCAACCTGAATGAAACAGCAAAAGCTACAGATTTGCAAAATATTGAAGTACTGAAAAACACAAACTTTGACAGCAGTTCTTTAACCAACATGAAAGACTTTTTCCCAAAAGAAAACATGTCTAATTTCTTTTCACAATCACCATTATTGGTAAAGGAATATTTGAGTAAAAATTTCCGGTTTTTTGTGCCGCTTATCTGCAAATGGTGGTACAGGTACATTAATAAATACAGCCTTGGAAGTGTTATCACCAATGCTGATGGCAGTTTTAATTTAGACATAACTTACCTGTGTTTTGGTGATATCCCTGATTTGTATTTTGAAGTAGAATATTTGATTGATGGTGTTTGGACAAAAGTGTATCACCCACATATAGCATGCAATACTTATTGGGATTATAAGTGTGGAACTGAAATCAACATTTATGTACACGACGACAGAATAAAATGCAAACCGGGCGACAATGGCTACCAGGAAAAAGAAATCGTATTTCGCTCAATAGGTAATAGTTGTGTTGTAACCAACGTACAACAAAGCGGTGCTACAATCGGGTTACCATTTGACCTTAGCAATGCAACATTTGACAACAACCCATTTGGTGGGTCATTAGTGCCTTTGATTGATTTTGGTGCCAGGCTTTGCGATGCTATTGACGGTGGACAAAACTATTGGTACAAGTGGTCTTACAGAAAACAGGGTGAAGCCAACTTTAAGCCAATAGATGCCCCCATGTCTGTGCAATATGAGATTAAACGTTTTGATGGTGGTGGCAACCTCATAGGCATTGATTATCCTTATTATCAGTATGGCCCTGATGCAAGAGGTTTGTATAAAATATTAAGAAGACATATACCAGCCAGCGAAGGCGGCTACGAAATAGTAGGTGGTTATGGCGCATCATTTAAATCCACAGCAAATTTTGATACAACTGCTTTAGCTACAAGAAATGCAGCAGGCCACGTGACCAACTGGAATGATGGAGTATATGAACTCATGTTTGAACTTTTTGAAAATGCAGGAAACAAGGTTGATAATTGGGAAGCGCAATCAGTTCAGTTTTTTGTAATAAAAAGAAAGAACCCTGCAACACCAGGCGCCGTGGAAACAACAGAAGACAATGTTGCAATCATTAATCAATACAAAGTCTTTAACGGTGCTAATACACAGGGCTTTAATATGAACCTCTTTATAGACAACAACCCGGCAGAAGCAACAGTATCAGAAGCTTGGGTCGATGCCCCATCCAATAGTGGTGGTGAGTGTGGGTTTATTTACTACAACACCCCCGGTATGGGGGCTGATAAGAACAAAGAAGTGCATTTGCAATTTCATGCATGGCAGAAAAACAAGTTTGCAAACTTCGGCTTATCGGTCATAAAAGGTAATGGTACCATAACCTTTGGTACTGGCGGAAAAGTAGATATACCCAGTTGCAACCTAAACAGGCACACTCCTGCCCCACCCGTTGAGTTGTGGGAAGATGTAAGTGTGTTCAACAACGATGGCGTGGGAAATTTCACAGGAACCGGTTTAACAGTAGATGAACTAACAGGTGTATGTAACAGTGCTGCATTTTCACAATCTGCAAGTGCATCGGCTACAGCACATAATGGCACCGAATGGATACCCAACTATGTTAGCCAAACAAAAGCATTTGCTTTAGACACACAATAAGCTCTAAAAATAAATGATTCAAAAAATAAGTAATGGACAACCTTATTAAGCTTATAATATGCAGTGCCGCTATATGGCGATTAGCACATTTGCTAAGCAAAGAAGATGGGCCTTTTGATATCATTTATACAATCAGAAAAGCAGCAGGGGCAGGTTTCTTCGGAAGCCTGCTCGACTGCTTTTATTGCACAAGTGTTTGGGTGGCACTACCTTTTGGCATTTGGCAGGGCAATACCATTATGGAAAAGATCATTTATTGGTGGGCACTTTCGGGCATAGCCTGTCTGCTTGAACAGGCAACAAACAAAACAAATCATCACAAAGAAAAAGAAACAAAAAATCACTCCATCCCTCAATACTATGAGGACTAAAACTTACAACCATGTGCAACTGTGGCAATAAAAGAATGAACTATCAACAAGAACAGAATGAACTTAAACCACTTATTCTTACAAAGCGTCAAAAACAAAATACTTACGACCAATATTTTGAATACATTGGCAAAACTGCCTTATCTGTTAAAGGAAATATCACAGGCAAAAATTATCGTTTTGCTTTTACCGGAGACAGGCAAATAATTGACGAAAGAGATGCGGAGGCAATGTTAAATGTTCCTGTTTTAAAAAAGGTGGTTTGATTGGTTATGAAAATTTAAATCTTAAATCAAAAACGTCTAAATTCAGTAAAAAGCATTTAATTTGTTACAAACACATGCGATGAAACCAATACTACTATCACTTGCTTTATTCAATTTACATTTTGCTTCAGCACAACAACCTGTAACCACGGCAGATATAGTAACCGGCGAAAAATTATTTGACCTTTCATTTACACAAGCCAAAAGGGATTCAATGCTTACGACATTGACTGAAAGAATAAAAACCTACAACTACTTTCACAAAAACGGGTTGAACAATGATGTACCATTTCCACTTTCGTA
>JANPGE010000004.1:0-2878 GCA_031423805.1 Segetibacter sp.
CCAAAAGGCCAAAGACAAAAAGCTGCAACCTGCCGATTGGGAAGGCAGCACCTTCACCATCAGCAACCTCGGCATGTTTGGCATAGACGAGTTCACCGCCATCATCAACCCGCCCGATGCCTGCATATTAGCCATTGGCGGCATAGCCCAAACCCCCGTTGTCAAAAACGGGCAGGTAGTACCCGGCAACATTATGAAAGTGACCCTAAGCTGCGACCACAGAGTAGTGGACGGTGCCACCGGTGCCGCCTTCCTCCAAACCGTAAAAGCGCTGCTGGAAGAACCGCTGCGGATGCTTATTTAATTAGAAATTATCAATCACGAATAAAGAGTGCCTCATTTTTCAAAAGTGAGCACGCTCTTTTGACGGTATTTGCAGTCAGTTTTCATTCCCTATTCGTAGTTATTTTGTTTCCTGCGTTTGTTCCATGATTTTGCATCGTTGTGCAGCTTGCCCCGTCAATTTTGCGGGGTCACACGTCTATAGGGTTGTGCTGCTATTGGGCTTTTTCCAACGTTTGTTTGATATAACCACAGAGAAAACCATTGAGAAAACCCACACAGAGAAGCACAGAGGATAACACAAAATAGGCTATGCCTTTAGGCATTAAATGTCGGTAGCAAAAAAAGGCAACCAAATTGTAAAAGTCCCGTTAGGGACGGTATGTCTATCAAATTGTTGATTCAAAGGCGGAAATTATTAGGAATGGTGGCTATGCCTTTAGGCATTAAATGTCGGTAGCAAAAAAAGGCAACCAAATTGTAAAAGTCCCGTTAGGAACGGTATGTCTATCAAATTGTTGATTCAAAGGCGGAAATTATAATGAATGGTGGCTATGCCTTTAGGCATAAAATGTCGGTAGCACCAACAGCCAACCAAATTGTAAAAGTCCCGTAAGGAAGATATGTCTATCAAAATGTGGATTCAAAAGCGGGAATTATAAGGAATGGTGGCTATGCCGTTAGGCATAAAATGTCGGTAACACCAACAACCAACCAAACCGTTCAAGTCCCGTAGGGACGATATTCCTGTCAATTGTGCATTCACTCTTAATTCTTGCCAAAGATTATATCGTCCCTACGGGACTTTAAAACATTACCTATTTCATTTTTGCTACCGACATATCGTGCCTGACGGCACTTTTCCGTCATTGCGAGGACGTAGGAGGACGAAGCAATCTGCTGATATTATTATGTTGGGTTTTGTTAATCGTAAAGCAGATTGCTTCATTTCGTTAGCAATAACGAAAAGGCCCTGTGCCTCTCTGTGTCTTTGTGCCTCCGTGCCTGCCCCGTCAGCAATGCGGGGGTTCCTCTTTTGGATCCTCATCCCATGGTGACTCCCCTGTGAGAATATGTAAGTTCAGAAGCCGTCAATACTTAGCGGCACTTTATTCATTTACATTAATAATTAATTAAAAACTATAGTAAGTCATGATTAATATTAAGCACTATTATAGCCTGGATTATAAAGAATGAAGGACTGATATTTTCCTAAAACCCTTTACTGTAGAGCATTTCAATTAACAATTGCTTGTTTTAAATTCCATTATTATATCATACCCCAAACAGTTAAAACCATAACCACTTTGTTCTTACACCCACCTTTGAACAATGAAAAAATCTCCAAATGCGTTTTAATAGAGTTGCCATTGTGTAACACTGTTTTTAAAATCCAATATCCAATTTCAAAGTAAGAAGTGAGAAACCTATTGTCTTAGAAAGTAGTAACACTACCATCTTAAGACAAATGAAATGAGCAAAAGCTCATGGAAAGATTGTACCGGGAAGGCAATTCTAAACGAATTGCTTTCCCAAGGTACAAGCTGCCATCATACCACAGGTATTCCACCGGGAGATTTCCTCCATTTTCAGAAATTATTATTGGACTTAATTACAAGTCAAGCGTTAACAAAAACATTTACAATATTTAAGTGCATCCTGTGATAAGGGTGTTGTACCTGAAAACCATTGTGGTAGGTAGGGAGCAAGATTTTCTGGTGATTTTTTCTTTAGGTTTTTATGGGTACGGATTATAGGATGAGGTTGTCAACTAAAAAGGGCAACCTCAATTTTTTTTATACAATCCGCTTTTTGAAAAGGACAATGCAGTTTCATTAATTCGATTCTTTGTTTCTTTGCGTGAAACCAACACACCATGCAAAAGAAAATCAAATCTGCACTTATATCTGTTTTTTATAAAGATGGCCTGGAACCTGTAGTTAAGCTCCTGCAACAACTCGGAATTACCATTTACTCTACAGGAGGTACAGAAAAATTCATAAAAGATTTAGGTATTGCATGTGTGCCGGTAGAAAGCCTGACCACATATCCTTCTATATTAGGTGGCAGAGTAAAAACGCTACATCCTGCTGTTTTTGGCGGCATTTTAGGTCGCAGGCAAAACGAACAGGATATACAGGAAATGCAACAATACAATATACCCGAAATGGATTTGGTGATTGTAGATTTATATCCTTTTGAAGAAACCGTAGCCAATACTACAGATGAAAAACTAATCATAGAAAAGATAGACATTGGCGGCCCAAGTATGATACGAGCTGCAGCAAAAAACCACAGCGATGTTTTAGTCGTGGCTGCTAAGGAAGATTACACTGTACTCGAAAAAGTATTACAAGAACAGTTGGGTGAGACTACCATAAAACAAAGAAGGCAATTTGCAGCTAAAGCTTTTGAAGTAGTTATGCATTATGACATTGCCATTCATAATTATTTCAATAATAGCAATAAAGAAATAAAAAAGCAAACGCTTCGATATGGCGAAAACCCACATCAAAAAGCCGTTTTTGAAGGCGACTTAAACGAAGTATTTACACAACTTCATGGCAAAGAATTATCTTATAATAATTTAGTGGAT
>JANPGE010000005.1:0-5670 GCA_031423805.1 Segetibacter sp.
TCCTATATGAAAACCGCCTACCTTAATATATAATGCTTCTTTTCTTAAACGGTATCCTTCACATTCAGGACAAATAGTTCTGCCTCTGTACCGGCTAAGCATTACGCGGTATTGTACTTTATATAAGTTCTGTTCTACTTCTTTGAAAAAGTCATCTATACCGTTCGTAAAATTGTTTCCTTTCCAAAGTGTGTCGTACTGTTCTTTGCTTAGGTCAGCTATAGGTGCATGTACATTAAAGCTGAAGTTTCTTGCTGCCCGTACAAAGTTATCTTTCCACAAACTCATCTTTTCTCCCTTCCACGGTGCTACTGCTCCTTCATACACACTTAATCTCTTATCGGGTATCACCAAATCAGGATCAATGCCCAACACCTGACCAAAGCCTTCGCAAACGGGGCATGCGCCAAATGGATTATTGAATGAGAAAAGGTTGGGCACCGGTTCTTCAAATTGAATTCCGTCCAACTCAAACTTATTGCTGAAGTGGATTAATTTATCCTCTGCCAAAAGATACATTTCACCTTCGCCCTCATAAAAAGCTGTTCCTATACTATCACTTAATCTATGAATATCATCTTCATCAAATTCTTTTTTTACAATTCTGTCAATAAGAATAAAAGAACTAGGTTTTAATATTCCCGCATTGGGATTTGACGCTGAAGCCTTTGGTTTCTTTTGATTTACAAGCGGAGGAGTAGAAAAATCGTTAAGCAATTGATCATCTTCCAATAACTCCTCAATTCTATAAGTTTGAATATTTTCCTGATCATATATTCCCGCCTTAGAAGATGAAGCAGCAATTACTCTGCTAAAACCTTTTTGCATCAGAATATTTAATTCTTCTTTTGCTTCGCGGTTAGCGTGTTGTTTAAAGTTAGCCAACACATATATTTTAGAATCAACGGGTAAACCCTGAATGGACTCTATTACATCTTTTACATCGTCCTTTTTAACTTCACGGCCACTAACAGGAGAAATGGTATGACCTGCCCTTGCATATAACAACCGCAGGTAATCATAAATCTCCGTCATGCTACCTACTGTACTGCGGGGTGTACGGGTAGATACTTTTTGTTCAATAGCTATTGCAGGACACAATCCTTTTATATAATCAACATCAGGTTTGTTCATACGGGCCATAAACTGTCTTGCATAGGCACTTAAGCTTTCTGCATACCGTCTTTGGCCTTCGGCAAATAATGTATCTATAGTAAGCGAAGATTTTCCTGAACCTGACACACCCGTTACTACAATAAATTTATTTCTTGGAAATGTAACCGTAACATTTTTAAGATTATGAGTCCTTGCTCCTTTTATTAATATACCATCAAGCTCTTTTACATCTTGTTGTTTCTTAGATATTTTTATCCCGGAAGTTTTATTTGCCATAGAAATACAAAAATAGTGTGAAGAAAACAGGATGCAACAAGAAAAGGAGTAAAAAATACGTTTTAATGTAATGACCACTTGAGAAAAATCCTTCTAAACTGCTTTATTGCATCTCACTCAAAGAGCATTGTTTTAAATTGGGAATGATTGTTCCGGAATTGGTATAAAACACTAGTTTTCAGACCTTTAAATTCTTAATTTTGATTAACAAAACATTAAAAGCCTTTCAGCAATATTAAATTCAGGCTAAATTGGGTATCCTTTTAACCCCCACAACCTTACTTCACAGATACAACAGACGTTTATATAGATAGATTATAGAAAAAGCGGACTTCATAAAAGCATGAAATTTGTTTCTCTATAGTAACGGTAACAACAACACCGTTTTATTCAAAATCCTATTTAAAAAACATAAAATCCAAAAATCTATCCACATGGAAAACCTATGCCCACAAACCGACAATCAACTAGTACAAGCTTTTCAAGCCGGTAACAGCAGATCTCTTGAAATCCTTATCGGACGCTACAAAGACAAGCTGTTCTCCTCAATTCTTTATATTGTAAAAGATAAGTACCTGGCCGAAGACCTCTTTCAGGATGCCTTTATCAAAATCATTGAAAACATACGTAACAACCGCTATACAGAAGAAGGCAAATTTCTTCCATGGGCTACAAGAATTGCACACAACCTTTGTGTAGATTATTTCAGAAAAGTAAAAAGAGCCCCGGCTATTAAAACAAGCGACGACAAAGATATTTTTGAATTGTTTACAGTACCCGATGCTGCTGCTGATACCCGCATAGAAATGGAAGAAACAAGTGACCGTGTAAGACAAGTGCTAAACATGCTTCCTGATGAACAACGCGAAGTGATTGTACTGCGCCACTATGCTGATCTTAGCTTTAAAGAAATTGCAGCTATGACCAATTGCAGCATAAATACATCTCTTGGTCGTATGAGATATGGTTTAATCAACCTACGCAAGTTGATGGCAGAAAAGAAAATTGCTTTGTAAAGTTTAGTTCTTAATAAAAATGATAAAGCCCACAATGGAAACCATTGTGGGCTTTATCATTTTTAGAAATAATTACTTTTTTGAAAAGGCCTTTTTAACTTCTTCCAAATGCTTTATGAATTTAGGAATGTCTGAATCATATCCATATTTCACATCGCTTAAAACATTTCCATCTGTATCAAGAAACATATACAAAGGCTGTGCATTGAAACCAAACTTTGTTATTTCATAATCAAGATTTCTTTGCCCAAGTGTAGTAATTTTTTCTCCGTTGGGTTTGGTGATTTGTTCGCTTTCGGGTAGTTCGGTTGATTCATCAACATATAAGCTTATCAACACAAAATCTTCTTTCATTTTTTTCAATACTTCAGGATTTGACCAAACTTCTGCTTCCATTTTTCGGCAGTTGGCGCAACTGTGTCCGGTAAAATCGAGCATAACAGGTTTGTTCAAAACTTTTGCAGCAGCAAACCCTTCTTCCAAATCAAAATAACCGGTTAAGCCAAAAGGTACATGGAGCTTATCAATATACTTTGTAGGTGGCTTAGCCTTATTCCCATTTGTGGAAGATGTTTGTACTCCGTTGCTATGCTTTAGATCACCCAATTGATATTGTATATTATCAAGATTGAAATCCTGTGTAGAAGTATGCGGCAACCAACCTCCTATGCCTTTGAGTGGCGCACCCCACAAACCCGGGAAAAGATATAATGCAAATGAAAAAGAGATTATTGCAAAAAACAGCCTCGGAACACTAATGTATGGCAGGTCGCTGTCGTGGCTGAATTTAAGTTTTCCTAACAAATACAAACCGAGTAAAGCAAAAATGATAATCCATATTACCAGGAAGATATCTCTGTCTAATAGTCGCCAATGATAAGCCAGGTCTACGTTTGACAAAAACTTCATAGCCAATGCCAGTTCAATAAAACCAAAAGTCACTTTAACGGTATTGAGCCAACCACCACTTTTGGGTAGCGACTTAAGCATAGAAGGAAAGAATGCAAATAAGGAAAAAGGTAAAGCAAGACCTAAACCAAATCCAAACATTCCAAGTACAGGCGCAAGACTTACACCTTGTGTAGATGTCTGTCCCAGCAATGTACCCACTATGGGACCGGTGCAGCTAAAGCTTACAATAACCAATGTAAGAGCCATAAAAAATATTCCTGAAAGTCCCCCCTTGCTTGCTTTTTCATCGCTTTTATTAGCCCAGCTATTAGGTAGGGAAATATCAAATGCTCCAAAAAACGAAATAGCAAAAATAATAAAGATGGCAAAAAACAGCAGGTTGCTTACAGGGTGTGTAGATATGGTGTACAATGCTTTATCACCAAATACTTTTGTTAAAATAATAGTAGGAATGGTGTAGATGGCAATGATGGAAAATGAGTACCATAAAGCATTACGGATTCCTTCAGCTTTTGATTTACTCCTTTTTAAAAAGAAACTAACCGTAACAGGAACTAAGGGGAATACACAAGGAGTTAGTACAGCCAATAAACCTGTAATCAGACAAAGCCAAAAGTTAGACCATAGGGAATTCGTAGCTTTATTATTATTGCTGATTAAAGTATCTGATGCTTTTAGTTTTACTGTAAACTGCTCTTCACCATTAGGAAAATTATCCCCTTGCTTTCCAAGCCAGGTGATTGTGCCTTTTACTACTCCACTATCTGTAGCTTTCAGGTTTAATGGTTGGTGCCAAATTATGCTGTCTGTGAAAAATCTTATTTCTTTACCCCCATCAGCAGCATCCTTGTAGGACTTCAAAGAGCCCTTTTCTTCAAGGTCTCCTTTGATATATTTTTTGCTGGAAGAATCAAAATCTATAGAGGAAACGAAAGCATCATCAGGAGATTTTTTGATGGCAGAAAATAGCTGAATACTATCTCCAAGGTTTGCTTTTATATCTATAAATGCCTGACCTTTTGCATCTCTTCCTCCATAAAATGACAACTGCACAGGCTTAACCTGTGCAGTTATTTGAAGTGTGATCAATAATGCGAAAACAGTAAAAAATTCCTTGACCAAATATTTCATTGTGTTGAGTTATTAAGTAGACCCTACAAAGAAACAGCAAAAGTCTTCTTGGTAGGTGGCAGACATTGAGAATCATCGCAAGTCATGTACTCTACAGTTACATTTAAATTGGTTTTTACATTTCCTTTCACTTTTACAGCCTGTACAAACTGTACTTTTTCTCCAAAATACTTGACCTTGGTATCAAAAAGTTTGTCGAATTGTTCTTTCATTTTACCAATTTCTTTAACACCACCATCAATGGTAACCAATGGGTTTTTTGAAAATGTAAAACTTGTAGCAACAGGGCCGCCCTCGCCGGTAAACTGACTGTAGATATGCCAAGGCTTGGGCAATGTAGCTGTTACAACCACTTCATATCCATTTGCTGTTTTACGACTTGCAGTAGTCCATTTTACCGGATCTTTAATTTGCGCAGATATAGTAAGTGAAAATAAAGCGGTAACAACTAATGAGAGTATTTTATGCATTTTAATATTCTTTTTTCTATTTGCAAAGTTGGGCAAGAAAGAAGCCAACTAGTGTTAATTCAATCCTAATAGATTAAATACTTTAAAACCATCTTTATTTCCAAGTAAGGTGGAAACCGCTCTTTCCGGATGCGGCATCATACCAAACACATTGCCTTCACGGTTGGTAATACCGGCAATATTTCTTGTTGCACCATTAGGATTATGAAGGGGTTCTACTATGCCCATCTCATTACAATACCTGAAAATTACCTGATTGTTTTCATCCAGTTCATTCAGGGTCGACTCCTCTGCATAATAGCGACCTTCTCCATGGGCTATTGGTATTTTTAGGGGAATGCCATCACCTGCAGTTATAAATACATTTTTACAAATAAATTGTTGTTGTGCATTTTGCAGCAATACACCTGGCAAAAGGCCGCTTTCGCACAATACCTGAAAGCCGTTGCAAACCCCCAACACTTTGCCGCCCCGGTTTGCAAAATCAATGACACTTTGCATCATAGGGCTAAACCGGGCAATTGCTCCGCAGCGTAGATAATCTCCAAACGAAAAACCGCCGGGAAGCACTATACAATCATCATTAGAAAACATACTGATGTCTTTGTCTTTGTGCCACAACATTACGACCTCTTTGTTGAGACCGTTTTGTAAAGCATCCTGCATATCTCTGTCGCAGTTAGATCCGGGGAAAACAACTATTCCGTATTTCATGGATGTAAAGATAATGAGTGAAAGCAAACCATGAT
>JANPGE010000006.1:0-3970 GCA_031423805.1 Segetibacter sp.
GCTGCCAATAAATACCCGCAAACGATTCTTGGTAAGGTAAAAATGATATCCTGCCACCAAAGGGGCATATTTATAGGTTTCAATAAGCGTTTCATTATTCTATTTTTTTGGTTATTATTTTAAGGAAAGGTTCAAATTATATTTCGCTACTAATTATTAATTCACCAAAGTGAATTTTGATTTCCTGATACTATTGTTCATATTTATAACCCATAGACAAGCCAAGGTCTCCGGTTACGTTCAGGTCAACGGATGCTGTATCCTTACTTTTATTGTTAATTACCAGTGAGGTGTTTTTATCAACTTTTACTGTTACCCGTTCGTTTGGTTTTACATTTTGGGATGAATGCCTTCCACCTACGATAGGTGCATGATACACTTCCAGGTCATTTTTAGAAAGGTTACGCATTTTTACTTTAAACCTGCCATGTTGGTTGTTACCCAAAACAAAGCTTTCAAATGGCTTAATGGTTGTGTTGGATTGTAAACTACAAGAAACAAAAAACAGTACAGTTGCAAATGCGGCGATTAACTTTTTCATTTTTAAAAATTTAGTTGGTGATTGATTATGCAAACTTCAAAAAATGCTTTCGCCAGGTCGCTTCAGATTATGATTTGATACCTGTTTGTTGCCATTTATTTAAAGAATAGCGGAGGATTATTTGTTGTGCTGCAAAAATTCTTTGGGGGAGAAACCTGTATTTTTTTTAAAAGCCCGGTTAAAAGTGGCTTTGGAATTGAATCCGCAATCGAAAGCGATACCTAAAAGCGTTTGTTTTTTGTGTTCTCCTTGTAGAAACATTTCTTTTACAGCTTCTATTCTGTAATGATTAATAAAATTGTTGAAATTCATCTGAAAACCGCTATTTATGGCTTTTGAGACGATTGAAATATTGGTCTTTAGCTTTTTTGAGACGTCTGTAAGGGTTAATTCAGGGTTTTCATATAGCTTTTCAGTTTTTATCAGTTCCAGAATTTTGTTTTTCCATTCATCTGTTTCAGGAGAATTTTTTTCTTCAGCTATTTCATAATCAACATCTATTGTAGCATCATCTTCTAATAGAAATGTTTGGCTGCTGTGCAAAAGCATGACAGGGTGATTGTCTAAAATGGACAAGCTATAAGATATTTTGGCACTTATCTGATTAGCATATCCTGCAATAGCTATGTAGTACATTATGATAGAAAATAATAAATAGTACCACCATCCACCTACATAAGTAATAGTAGTAGGGTAAATAAATCCTATAATGTAAAAAATCACCTGAAGCAATTGCATGGCCAAAAACGCAAAAAGAAAATTTTTAGCCCAACGAAAAAGGATTGTATCTGCAAAGCTTGTTAACTGAACAATTAGTCTCTTATATAAACTGTAATATCTTATGCTTAATGCAAAGTAAAAAACCATGGAAAGCAGACCTGCTATTTGATACCACTGGTCAAAATCTTTATCAATGCCATCTTCATAGAAATAGTATTTATTCAGAATAATTTTATCATATACAAAAATGACAATACTATAGAGTATATAAAATATGCCGGGTAACAGGTGCAGGCTTTGTTTTTTACCAAAACTAAAAGATGGGTTTAGCAGACTTTGTGTATAGAAATAAATAACCGGTCCTATAAAAAAAAGATGCTGAAAAGGCACGTAAAACATAAAATCCCGGTAAGGTTGATTGTCATACCAACCTGCAAAACCCAACATCCATGGAGCAATGTATAAACTACATAATAAAAGAAATAGACTTAACCAATAGTTGGATTTGCTGCCCGTTTGAACTCCTTTTATAAATAGTAAAACAGCGAAAATTACACCCTGCGAAAATGATATAAGTAGTAGTGAACTATAAAATCCAAATTGAAAAAGCATCAAAAAAATCTAATTAAGAAGGTTGTAAACAAATTTTACCTAATAATGTTTGCTTATTACAACATTTCCTTAAAAAACCTGGTAATGGTTTCAGCTACTTTTTTATCGTTGTACAAACTATGGCCAAGTCCCTCTGTAATGCCAAATTGCAGATGTGGAAGATTTAATTGTTGTAAATGCGCCATGTCATTGTAAGGGGTGATTTTATCGTTTCGGTCATGTAACCAAAGAGTGGGAGTGGTGACAGCCTGCACAATCCGTGATACCGAATACCATGATATTGGTTTACCTGCAATAGATAATACAAGATGATTAAGTTGGTATTGTAGCGCCTTGCTAATATCCAAAACTTTGCAGAAGTCATTAATAGAACTTGTAGTTTCTGTTGCAGGGGCAATTAAAACCAGTTTTTTAATAGTGCCCTGTGGTAATTGTTCATTGGCTAATGCGGCAGCAGTTCCGCCAAACGAATGGGCCATAATACCAGATACGGGTCCAAAATGATTTAAAATCTCCAGAATAAAATTGCTGTATTGCAATACATTAATGGTCTTGCCGGTACTTAACCCATGTGCCGGTGCATCAAACGCCATTACTTCAAAACCATAACTTAATAGAGGGGGAATATAGTGAGCGAACTTATAGCTTGCGCTGTCAAAACCATGGCAAATGAGGATTTTGTGATTATTGGGTTTTGTTGGTTTCCAAACATAACCACTTATGGTATGTTGCTGATAAGAATGGGTAATTTTAATACCCTGATCAAATATTGGGGGTAGCGCATAAACTCTTTTTCTGGTGTAGGGTGTACAGAGTAATTTGAATGCCTCTTTAGCCGCTAACTTTATATCAATAAGTTCAAGCAGTTTCAATTTAAGTTTGAAATAGCCTAGAACAACTCTTTGTTTTAATTTCATGCTCAGTTAATTAATTCAAAACTAATGAAAGTAGTAATTATAGGCTCGGGGAATGTTGCAGGAGTTTTTGGAAAAATTATAAAAGCAGCCGGCCATTCTATTGTTGAGATAGTAGGAAGAAATAAAACTGCTGTGTCAGAATTGGCTAAAGCTTTAGATGCTAAACCCACTTTTAGTATTAATACAGTAACTACTTTGGCTGATATTTATATAATAGCAGTCGCGGATCATGCCATACAACAAATAGCCGATGAATTGAGGGTAAATAATAAATTGGTAGTACATACTGCTGCTGCAATATCCATTAATGCTTTGAGTGAGTGTAGCGACCGTTATGGTGTTTTATATCCGCTTCAGACTTTGAAAGATGGATTGGAAACAGTGCCACCAATTCCTGTTTTAATTGATGGCGACGATGAATCAACCAGAGAAGTTCTGAAAGATTTTTGCAGCAATTGGGCTTATTCGGTTGCTGTCGCCAACGATCAACAAAGATTAAAAGTGCATCTAAGTGCCGTATTTGTAAATAATTTTACCAATCATTTATTGGCGATTACTAAAAAGTATTGCGACGAAAACATCATTGATTTTGAACTTTTTCAGCCATTAATTCATCAGACTTTTTCTGCTATAAATGGACGAAACCCTGCAGATGTACAGACGGGGCCTGCAAGGCGACACGATTTAGAAACTATTGAAAAACATAGGATGTTATTGGCAGAAAATCCTTCTATGTTGTTGCTTTATAATCAGATTACGCAAAGCATTATAGATTTCTATCAGTAGTTTTTTTTCTTAACTGATTGGTTAAGTAAGGATGATTTTACGCTAGAATGATAGTACTTAGCGAAACGAATGACTAAAATATTAGCTTTGTTGATGTTTGTAAATCTTTTATTTGTCATTTCTTTTCTATCTCTTTGAATAAAATAGACATCCGCAACTGATTTCTAATACTTTTGCACCTCAAAGAAATGGAAATATGTACACCGTCACATTCAGGTTTGAAGAAAAAGGAAAAGAACCTGTTACATTAAATAATATAGCACCTGACCAAAGTTTGTTGGAAGTTGCCTTAAAACACGATATAGATTTACATCACAACTGCGGAGGCGTTTGTGCCTGCAGTACCTGTCATTTGTATGTAAATAAGGGTGAAAACCTGATTGAAGAATTGACC
>JANPGE010000007.1:0-2108 GCA_031423805.1 Segetibacter sp.
GTTTTTCAAATGCCAGACACAACTTGTCCTGACACTTCGGGAGTCGGGATTTTCATTTGCCTCCGTAGTCACAGACATACGGAGAGCTTTCATAGGTCTTGACTAATCTACAGAGAGCTAGGGAATAATAATTGATGATGATGGCATATAAAACTGTGTGGTGCTAAACAATCATACATCCAAAGCATAATATTTCATAAAATTAAAATCAAAGCAAGATGGAAGAAAAATTTAATGAAGCCACTCCCCAACGTACACAGGATCATCTTTTGGATGCGCCGTTGGTCTCTATAAACATTCCGGCATTTATAGATCAATTGAAACAAGAGTCAGCGTGGAAAGAAAGTGATCGGAATACCATTACTGTTTTTAAAACATATGGGTTGTGTATTGTACTTATCGGTCTTCACGAAGGCGCTGAAATGACAAAGCATACGGCAAACGGTCATATTAGTGTACATGTACTCGAGGGTGAGCTAAAATTTATTACAGATGAAAAATCTGTCGAATTAAGTATCGGCGAAATGCTGGCACTTCATGAACGTATTCCTCACGGCGTATTAGCGATAGAAGACACGGTTTTTCTTTTAACGCTTACTACAACAGGAGCTACAAAGGAATAATACCTCGCCAGGAATAGTTGAAGGTCAAGACGCTTACAGCATGTCTTTACAAGGTGTTTGTGAAACAAACCTTTATGGCAGCGTTGGTAAAAACAACTTGAGTAATCATTACGATAGGATCGTTCATAGCCACCATAGCACTTTCATTTCTTCTAAATAGAATAGAACACCACAGTATATCTTCATTTGCTACAATTGCTGGCTACATAAAAAACAAAAAAATTGCTGGTTAAGAAAAACCTCCTAATTTTACACCGAAATAGAAATCGCAAACAACATGTTTTATCAGTTACATCACCATCATTGTCATACCTCCGCTCAAGCGAGTTGATAATGTAATGATGTAAATCAAATTATATAATCCCGTTTGAGTAAATCAAACGGGATTTTTATTTGTTACAAAAATCCCCGGTTCAGATTTACTCAAACAGTTTTTAAAAAAAACTTCAATGAGTAAATTAAAAATTGCACTTCAAAAAAACGGTAGGCTTTGTGAAAAATCTATTCTTTTATTAGAAGAATGTGGCATCAAATTTCCCAATGGGGGCGGAAAACTGATAACCGAATCAAGCAACTTTCCGATTGACATATTGTTTCTTAGAGACGATGATATACCGCAGTATGTAGAACAACAAGTTGCAGACATTGGCATAATCGGTGAAAATGTTTTTCTCGAAAGTGAGAAAGATATCGACCTTGTTGAGAAACTGGGCTTTTCTGCCTGCAGACTTAGTTTAGCCATTCCAAAAGAAATTAATTATGTAGATGCCAGCTATTTTAACAACAAAAGGATAGCAACCTCCTACCCCAACATACTTAAAAACTACCTGGACAAAAACAAGATTAACGCAACCATTGAAGTGATTACTGGAAGTGTGGAAATAGCAACCGGAATCGGCTTGGCTGATGGCATTTGCGACATCGTAAGCAGTGGAAGCACTTTACTATCCAATGGCCTAAAGGAGGTAGAGAAAATATTAAGTAGTCAGGCTGTTTTGGTAGCCAATCAAAATTTAGATGTAAATCAAAAAATAATTTTAGATAAATTATTGTTCCGAATCAGTGCGGTGCGCAAAGCAAAGGAGAACAAGTACATCCTGCTCAATATACCCAACAACAGGTTACAAGAAGTTTCAGCAATACTCCCCGGCATGAATAGCCCAACTATACTACCCTTATTAAAAGAAGGATGGAGCAGTTTACATTCAGTCATAAGCGAAGACAAATTTTGGGAAATAATAGATGCGCTAAAAGCAGCAGGGGCAGAAGGAATATTGGTAGTACCGATAGAAAAAATGATCCTTTAAAACAATAAAAAGAAACCATGAAAACAATCATAAATCCACCATATTCAGAATGGGAAAAGTTGTGTAAAAGGCCTGAATTAGTATCAGCAGATTTGGAAAAAGCAGTAAGGAACATTCTTGATCGGGTCGAGCTGGAAGGTGACATTGCTATACAGGAATATTCCTTGCAGTTTGATCA
>JANPGE010000008.1:0-2452 GCA_031423805.1 Segetibacter sp.
CTAATAATTTTTCACTTAAAAAAATACAGGGTTTGCATTTGTGTTTAGAGACCTATAAAGAGTTTCAATTATTACTTGCTATTCATACAAATAATCAAGTAGAAGGGTGTGGTATTCTTTTTATAGTTATAAAAAAAAATAAAAGTGAATCAAATTCAAAAATTTATAATAATTACTAAGTTTTTCTTTCTCCTGAATAACGTACAAGCACAAAATTTCCATGACAGTAATAAATTTATTACCACAGCAGTAGCTCCAGATTATGATAGTGTCAATCGTCTTCATCGTATATTTTTTGGACAGAGTTATCGTGCTTTGTGGGCTGCACCTGTTACCATGCGCATTATAAATATTGAAACTGAAAAAGGTGGCCTGTTACCTTTAGAAAAAGGTGGAGGTTTGCAAACAAAATCCCTTAAGCTAAAAGATAAAACAGGAAAAGAATGGGTACTGCGCAGCATACAGAAATATCCTGAAAAGGGCTTGCCTAAAAAATTGAAAAATACTATAGCTAAAGACATCTTGCAGGATCAGGTGGTTACGGGTCACCCTTTTGCAGCCCTTACCTTTCCTGTGTTTGCAGAGGCTTTGGGTATATATCATACTAATCCGGAAGTAGTTTATTTAAGGGCAAATAAATCACTAGGACAGTTTGAAAAAGAATTTGGCAATAGCGTTTTATTACTTGAAGAAAAAATCCCTCTCACAATACAAAGTGCAGAAAAAACAGAGGTAATTATAGATAGCCTTGAAGAAAATAGCCAAATAAGAGTCAATCAGCATCTAATGTTGAGGGCTCGGTTGCTTGATTTATTGTTAGGCGATTGGGATCGTCATGAGGGGCAATGGAAATGGACCACCGCATCATTTGAAGGCAAAACATTTTTTGTTCCAATCCCTTATGATCATGATAAAATATTTTACAATACTTCAGGAATATTTCCGAAAATTTTGGCAAGACAAACTCTTAAAGAAAACCTTCAAGGGTACAATAGTGACATAAGAAGTATTGATAAGTACAACTTTAACAACAGATATTTTGATCGTTATTTTCTTAATGAATTGAACCGAAGTGATTGGATAAAAGAAATTGAATGGGTTCAATCACACATTACTGATGTAGTCATTAATCAGGCTATGCATAAGCTACCCGATACTATCTATCAATTATCCGCCAATAAAATTATTAATACATTAAAACAAAGAAGGAAAAATTTATTGAATGAAGGCTTGCAGTATTATAAATTTCTTTCTAAAACCATTGACATTGTGGCAACTAAAACGGATGAAAATATAAAAATAAACCTGTTGAGTGAAGATTCAATGGAAATTATTTTATCCGATAATAAGCACATTGAATATTATAAAAGAATTTTTTCAGCGAATGAAACTAATGAAATTAGGCTCTTTGGACTTGCTGGACAAGATACTTATACGGCTAATGGTATTGGTAAGCTACCCATAAAAGTCAGAATGATTGGGGGCGACAACAATGACATCTATCACATTGACTCAAACCTTAACAGTAGAAGAAAACTATACATATACGACTACCCCGGGGAAAATAATATTTTACCCTATGCAAATTTGGCGAGAATTAAATTATCATCAGATTCCAATTACAATAATTTCAATAGAAAAAGTTTTAAATACAATAAACAATATCAGGGGGCTACATTTTATTTTAGCAGAGATCAGGGTTTACTTACCGGTGTAGGATTTAGCTTCATCAAGCAGGGTTTCAGAAAAGAGCCATTTGCAGAGAGTCACCGTTTTGCAGCAGGATACTCAACTGCACGTAAATCCTTAAATTTTTCTTATTTGGGCTATTTTACCCGGCTTTTTAAGAAAAGTGATATGAGTTTAAGATTTGTTTCAGCAGGCCCATACAATGTCAGTAATTTTTTTGGTCTCGGAAACGAAACCACCTTTATTAATAAGGGCGATAGGCAAATTGACTATTATCGCAATCGTTTTGATCTTGCTACCGGAGATATAAGAATAGTTCATGAATTTGAGAAAAAGCTAACTATAAGTGGTGGACCCGCCCTAACATGGTATGGAAGTACACAAAAGAATAATGACCAGAAATTTTTCAAAAATTTCAACTCAACACATCCCGAAGAGCAAGTATATGTAAACAGGTTTTTTGCAGGCATAAATGCAACTACAACCATAGATACCCGAATAAATAAGTTATTACCCTCCGGAGGGGTTTGGTGGAATACCGAAATAAAAGCAATGAAACAATTAACCGGCATTAGCAAATCTTATGGGTCGGTCTTATCGGAGTTTTCCTTTTATCTCCCCATATTCAAAGATTCTAATGTAGTAATTGCAAATAAAGTAGGTGTTGGAACAACTGTGGGCAAACCCGTTTTCTTTCAACAGATGCAATTGGGTGGCAGTGATAATTTGCGTGGTTATGCAGCTAACCGTTTTACAGGTAAAT
>JANPGE010000009.1:0-3135 GCA_031423805.1 Segetibacter sp.
ACACAATGCGCCAACGATGCTCTCATCTCCCACTTCTACATTGTCCATTACTACCGCATTCATACCAACCAAAACATTGCGCCCAATAGTTGCGCCGTGAATGATTGCACCATGTCCTATGTGTGCCATTTCTTTTAATAAAACTGTAGTACCCGGAAACATGTGGATGGTGCAGTTTTCCTGCACATTGCAATTGTCTTCAATTATAATTTCTCCCCAATCGCCACGGATGGCTGCACCGGGGCCGATGTATACATTTTTGCCGATGACCACATTGCCCGTCACAGTTGCCTGTGGATGAATGAATGCGCTTTCATGAATGACAGGTATGTAGTCGCCGAATTGGTATATCATTTCTTTAAGTGTGATGTGTTAGGTATGAAGTGTAAAGTACAACTACAATTTAATTCAAAAAATTGGCGAAAATCATCACCATCATATTGATCAGCGTTCTATACCCTCTCAATCACCGCCGCATAGCCCTGCCCTACCCCAATGCACATGGTCACCAAAGCATACTGTTTGTTTTGTTTGTGCAGCTCTATGGCGGCGCTGTTAAGTATTCTTGCGCCACTCATTCCTAAGGGATGGCCGATTGCAATGGCCCCTCCATTGGGGTTTAAACGTGTGTCGTTGTCAGCTACGCCCAAACCACGCAAGCAAGTCAACACCTGCGATGCAAAGGCTTCATTGATTTCAATAATGTCTATGTCGTTCATTGTTAAACCTGCTTTTTTCAAAGCCATCTCACTTGCGGGAACAGGGCCCATACCCATATACTTAGGCTCAACACCGGCCACACCCATACTAATTATTCTTGCCTTCGGGGAAAGATTAAATCGCTTCACGCCTTCTTCTGATGCTAGCAACAAAGCTGCTGCACCATCATTCAGTCCTGAAGCATTGCCGGCAGTTACAGTTCCATCTTTTCTAAAGGCAGGTTTTAATTTGCTTAATCCTTCTAAAGTAGTAGAGGATTTAATGAATTCATCTTTTGCAAAAAGAATTGGTTCTTTTTTCTTTTGAGGAATGGGTACAGGCATTATTTCCTCGGCTAATCTGCCATTGTGCTGTGCTGCTGTTGCTTTCTGGTGAGACCAAAAGGCGAATTTATCCTGGTCTTCGCGACTTATTCCGTCACGTTCTGCAAGGTTTTCTGCGGTTTCGCCCATTGCATCTACGCCATACATTTCTTTCATTTTGGGGTTAATGAAACGCCACCCAAAACTACTGTCATGCATTTCTGCATCTCTGCCAAAAGGTGAACTTGCTTTAGAAAATACCCATGGCCCCCGGGTCATATTTTCCACACCTCCAGCAATGAACAAATCGCCATCGCCGTTTTGTATTGCCCTCGCTGCATTTATAGCTGCAGATAAACCTGATGCACAAAGCCGGTTAACAGTTTCACCTGGAACAGTAAATGGCAAACCCGCCAACAGCAAAGACATACGGGCAACATTCCTGTTGTCTTCACCTGCCTGATTAGCGCAACCTAATATAACATCTGCTATTGTTGCGGGGTCAACCTTGGCGTTTCTTTTCATCAATTCGGCTATCACCATTGCTGCCAAATCATCCGGACGAATGGTTGACAAAGTGCCTCCAAAATTTCCAACCGGTGTGCGGATGCCGTCTATAATGTATGCTTGTTTCATTGTTGATTTTAAATGTTTTATTCTGTGACCAAAGGCTTATCAGTCCTATATCCCGTGCCTTTGAACAAGGCAATTAGTTTTCCATGCTGATTGGTGACCCTAACCAAATAAACACCTGTTTTATAACGCAGGCTTTCTTCTGTTGCTTCTACTGTTAACGTATCTCCCACTTTTCCACTTTCAAAATAATCCATAGTGGTTGTTAGTGCAAGGCTCAAACGATTATAACCATTGCTTGCAAAAGCAAATGCACTATCAGCCGCTGAATAAGTTACGCCGCCATGTAACACATCAAAGCCATTGAGCATATCAGCAGTGACAGTAAAATGCAGTTTGCAATAACCTTCTTTTACTTCGTCTACCACAAGACCAAGCAGCCTTGTAAAGGCATCTTTTTCGAGCATGTGATTGACAACTTGTTGTGGTGTTGGCATTTTTATGTATTAGACCTCACCCCGCCCCTCTCCAAAGGAGAGGGAGGAAGAGGCATTTTGCTATTTTAAAAAGTTGTGTTTATTACGATTCATTTTACGAAGCAAAGCACTTACTCTATAACGGTCTTCATGATATTCATTATAAAGTCCGTCAAGGATATCAATGACTTTTTCTATGCCCCATTCATCTGCCCATACCAACAGGCCTTTGGGATAATTTACCCCTTTGGTCATGGCAGTTTCTATATCCTGAACAGATGCAACATTCAGTGCAACAGCTTCGGCAGCTTCATTGATAAGCATGGCTACAATGCGCTCCAAGATTGACTTTCCTAAAGATTCATCCTTTAGCGGTTGAGGCAATGTTTCGCCTTCGGCATAATTGTAAAATCCCCTTCCTGATTTTTTTCCATAGTAGCCTGCTTCAAACAATCTCTTTTGGGTGAATGATGGCTTGTAGCGTGGGTCGTAGAAAAATGATGCAAACACACTTTCGGTTACACGATAGTTTACATCGTGACCAATGAAATCCATTAGTGTAAATGGCCCCATCTTAAAACCACCCAAGTCAGTCATTGCCCAATCGATAGTGGCACAGTCTGCAATTCCTTCTTCCAATATTCTAATGGCTTCGCCATAAAATGGTCGGGCAACACGATTCACAATAAAACCCGGGGTATCTTTTACAATAACCGGTAACTTTCCTAAATCTTTCACAACAGTTTTTATTTCTTCTGCCAATCCATGTTTTGTTTGCACCGCAGGAATAATTTCAACTAATTGCATGACAGGTGCCGGATTGAAAAAATGAATACCGATGAACATTTGCGGCACTTTACAAGCAGCGGCAATAGAAGTTATGGACAATGAAGAGGTATTACTAGCCAGCACACATTTATCAATAACTACAGTTTCCAATTCCTTAAACAGTTGTTGCTTAACAGTAAGGTCTTCAACTACTGCTTCTATCACCAATTCACAATTAGCAAAGTCTGCAATTGTGGAAGTAAAATGAATTTTTGAGAAAATGCTTTCTGTTTTTT
>JANPGE010000010.1:0-10156 GCA_031423805.1 Segetibacter sp.
ATACACCCGATTTTACCACAGCAAACACCCGTTTTAAAAGTTTGTTGCAAACTGCTATTATCAGCTTTTTGTTTTTACCTTCAACTTCTGAAAATTATTGGGCTTCAGTTGTTGGCAGAGGCTTCGAATATCCCAACAACACCAAGCCATGTTCGATGCTGCAACCGCAAAGTAGAATATTAACTAATCCAGAATAAATTACTATGACATCTGAAGAAGTTCTTAAAAATGAAAATATTTATTTTGGACAAGACAATATCAATGGAATTGCTTGTTCAATCGGATATATCAAGAAATTCAAATGGAGTTGGTTTGCGACTCAACTAAATACATTTGTAATAATTGGCAAAACAAATGAAAAAGTTGACAGACAAATGATAGAAGAATTTTCAAAAAGTTGTTTTGACTATGCTTTAAAAAATCACAAAGGTTGGCCAAGAGGACTTCAAGCCGGCGTTGGATCTATCGCAATATTGCAAGGCAGTATTATTGAGAACGAAGCAAATGACTTTTGTGAAAAACTAAAGAAAAAACATTGGAGTGCATTCGAAATACCTGTTTTGTACAACATTGTCGAAAAAAAAACCACTCGGTTTATTAAAACGCCAATTTGGGGGACAATATATTTTCCATTTTTCACAAAGACAATAGATTCCATAACAAGCCAATTGGGTTAATACCTTAGAAGAACGGAAGCGGCTAACACGAACTGGAAAAAAGCAAATAGATCAAAGAATCATTTTACGGGAATAATAAGCGTGATTTTACCACAGCACATGCCCCTTTTCATTTCGTTACTTCATTACAAAAGGACAAACCAATTCCATTGTGTATAGTACGGATTATCCCGGTTTTCATAATAACTTGAAATCCCCATGGCATACATATAAAGGAGATAGAGAAACTGAGAGCTAATCGACCCATGAGCAATTTTACAATTCTATTTCCCCATATAAAACACTCCTTTCTAAATACCCAATATATTCTTTACACCGGGCATCTGTTCCCAAAACTTAATATACGCTAACCTGACCGAATGATATAAGGATTTTATTCTTGCCTGACTTTTTGTTACAGGCCACGATGCAAAACCCGGTTTTCTATAAACCGTTTGCGAAGCCGCATCCACTATTAATGGTGCGTGGTAGATACCGTTCAAAATGTTTGTTTTATGTCTCTGTCCGTTAATATGTAAGGTAAACTTGTTCATAATTTTTATTTTTTTTATGGTCTGTGACCAATGAATACTGTCTGCTTTTTTGAGGTTAAATGTCATGAGCCTTTTAAAAATTGAAACAATTAAATTAGCAAAAGACAAACTCAAAAAGTGATGGCAGGCAATTGTAAAAAAAGCTTCTTTCAATGGGTAGGAATCGTTCAATCCATTCTACACGTTCATATGAAGCAATACCTTCTTAGCAGGTGAATTCAATATATACATTGGCAAAAATAAGACCGATTAATAATGACAGGCAATTCTGACCGGTTTCTTAACAATTAGTTGTTACTGTGGCAATTATTTATGGGACAAAAAGTCACTAATGAACGTTAGCTAGTGGAAACATTTCTGCAAAAGGTTGGATTTTACCCACCATTAATTTTTAACTGTAAAGACCGTTAAAACCTATTCTTTTTATACTAAAAATTTTCCCTTTGGTATCAAACTTGAGGCAGTATAGTATAAACTATTTGTTATGAAAAAGTTTCTTTTCATTGCCATTTGCTGGATGATATTCTCCGGCTGTGCAAAAGATGTCAACACTCCTGTAAGTGTTTCTGAAGATAGCAAAACTACTGACAAATCCTCTACACTTACCCTTGCCTATCCTGTACCACAGCGGGAAGTTGCAATAGTAGAATATGTGGCTGATTTAGGTTGGGTGCTCAATGCAGGAATGAATAAAGTGCAGGTACCTGAAAATTTATCTAAGGAATTTCAGAAACAAGGGCTGCAGGTCATGGTGGTTTTTACCCCAATTGAAAAAGGTTTGGATGGTCCAAACAGAAGCGGGATAACCTACATACACATCATCCGTATTGCAGTTTTAAGCCCTACAGATAAGTGATTAATTTGAAAGAATTAGGTAAAAAAATGGATCAAAATAGCCGAAAGGCTAAAACCAAACATGGTGGACGGTTCGACCACCGTCCACCATAGATTATTTATAGTTTGTTTGAAGAAGTATGTTCCACAAACAAGGAAAACATCTTACAGTATTAAGGCAAGTATCAGCGTATGATAATTGAGTTGATATGCATTAACACCTGTGTTACTTTTAGAAACCGATAACCGCAATTATGTTCTTCATTAAATGGCTTCTTCTTTTTGTAACATAAGATAAGCTTTAATAAAACCATCCAAATCCCCATCCATAACGGGGCCTACATTTCCTACTTCATAGTCTGTACGGTGGTCTTTAATCATTTTGTAGGGATGAAAAACATAGCTGCGTATCTGACTCCCCCACTCTATCTTTTTCTTATTGGAATTTGCAGCATCTTTTAAAGCTTCGCGTTTGCGCATTTCTTCTTCATACAAGCGGCTTTTGAGCATTTTCATAGCCTTTTCCCTGTTCTCACCCTGGGTACGGGCTTGCTGACATTCTACTATAATGCCCGAAGGTTTATGGGTAAGCCGGACAGCTGTTTCTACTTTATTTACATTTTGTCCACCACTACCGCCACTTCTAAAAAATGCCCACTCCACATCTGCAGGGTTCACTTCAATTTCAATAGTATCATCTATAAGTGGGTAAACATAAACACTGGCAAATGAGGTATGCCGGCGTGCATTGCTATCAAATGGTGAAATACGCACCAAACGGTGAACGCCACTTTCAGCTTTTAAAAATCCGTAGGCAAATGGCCCGTCAAACTGTAGGGTTGCACTTTTTATACCGGCACCATCACCTTCCTGCAAGTCTAGTTCTGTTACATCCCAACCTTGTTTCTGACCATACATACGGTACATGCGCAATAACATTTCTGCCCAATCCTGGCTTTCTGTTCCACCTGCACCACTATTGATTTGCACAATACCAGCCAATTCATCTTCGGGTTGGTTTAGTGTACTCTTAAATTCAGCTTCTTCAATTGCATTTACAGCATAATCATAAGCCTCTTTGGCCTCTTCTTCTGTAGCCTCACCTGCCTTCCAAAAATCAAAAAGCACGGCAAAGTCCTCCACAGCAGCACTGACTGCATGGTACATTTTAGTCCAGAATTCGCTTAGTTTAATCTCTTTTAAAATGCTTGTGGCACGTGCATTATCATCCCAAAAACCAGGAGAGAGAGAAAGTTGTTTATCATTATCTATTTTGGCCTGACGATTATCGACGTCAAAGAAACCTCCTTAGGACACCTACGCGGTCCCTTAACTCATTCAATTTTTCCTGTGTCATGCCGCGAAGGTAAGGGAGAATACTTTTTTTGAAGCAAATAGATAATTGATACAAAAATGATTATCAGATATACTTATTTTCATAACCCGAAAAGTGATGGTTATTGCAGAAAAAACCCCTAAGCAGATTCCAATTGCTCCGCAACTTCATCCATGGTTATTGATCCATGACTCTCATCATAAATACATTCTCCATTTTTAATGAGTAGTATTTGTGGACTTTCGTGATTAACACTAAACTCATCTGCAACTTTATTGCTGATATTTCTATGGGCTATAAGATCAAGATAATAAAAATCTGCGTTTTCAGGAAATGGGCTGCGTTCAAGGCGGCTTTTAGCCATACTGCTGATACTGCACCTTGTACTGTGTTTAAAAATAACCTGTGGTCTTGATTGGGATTTTTCTATTATTTCAAATAGTTCATCTTCACTTTTCAACGGAATCCAATTCATAATAATGCTACAATTAATATTTTTTAAGCCAAATATTATCGGTTAAAATACCGTGGATTGTGAGATGGACACCCCGTCTGCCTGCTACCGGCACAAGATGTAATAAAAATAAGGATAAAGAGGAAAACTATAGCTGTGAATGTCTTTTTCATATTTCTTCAATTACCTAAAATAAACGGTTATTTTGCACCAATATTTCAAAGATATAAAAATTAATGAAAGTTCACTTCATATCTATAGGTGGCAGCGTTATGCACCAATTGGCAATTGCGCTTAAAAGAAAAGGCTATCAGGTAACAGGATCAGATGATGAAATTTTTGAACCTAGTCGTACAAATTTGGAGCATGAAGGCTTGCTTCCTGAAAATATGGGATGGAATACTGATGCGATAACTGCTGATTTAGATGCAGTTATATTAGGAATGCATGCCAAAAATGACAATCCTGAAATAGGAAGGGCCCACGAATTAAAATTGCCCGTTTATTCATTTCCCGAATATATATATAACGAAAGCATACATAAAACACGTATTGCTGTTGGTGGTAGTCATGGAAAAACTACCACTACAGCCATGATCATGCATGTGTTAAAAATAGCCCAAAAAAAGTTTGATTATCTTGTAGGTGCACGGCTAGAGGGTTTTGATCAATCTGTACAAATTACCGATGCACCCATTATAGTTTGCGAAGCCGATGAATATCCGGCAAGTGCCATTGAAAAACGACCTAAATTTCACTTTCTATTTCCACACATTGCCGTACTCACAGGCATAGCATGGGATCATATAAATGTTTTTCCCACGTTTGAAAATTACCTTGAGCAGTTTGAAATTTTCATTGGAAAAATTGAGCCAAACGGTATACTTATTTATAATCAATCTGATATTGAGTTAAAAAATTTGATTGAAAAAACCACGAGAACAGATATTACTTATCACCCGTATGGTATTCCTGAAAACGTGATTGAAAATGGTAAAACCACAATAACTGTTGGGACTATAACCGGTCAATTAATGGTATTTGGCAATCATAATCTACTAAACCTACATGCAGCATGGTATGTTTGCAAAGAATTAGGGGTAAATGAGGAAATTTTTGTGTCAGCAATTGGTTCGTTTAAAGGAGCAAGCAAAAGATTGGAAATAATTACGGAAAATACATCCTGTGTTGCTTATCGTGATTTTGCACATGCACCTAGTAAAGTAAAAGCTACTATTGATGCAGTTAAGGAACAGTATCCTGAAAGAACCCTGATAGCAGTTTTGGAGTTGCACACATTTAGTAGCCTTAACAGTGCGTTTGTGAGCGAATACAAAGGTTCTTTGGAAAAGGCTGACAATGCAGTAGTTTTTTATTCGAAACATGCGTTGGAACTGAAACGTATGCCCGAACTTTCTTTACAAACCGTACTTGATGGTTTTGACAAATCCGGTTTGAAAGTAATTACGAATAGAGAGGTATTGCAAAATTGGCTTGAAAAACAAATCTATAAAAATGCATGTCTTTTATTAATGAGCAGTGGAAATTATGATGGATTAGATGTAAATACTGTAGCAGAAAAACTAATTCTTAAATAAATGTTTGAATAGTTGAAAAACCTGATTATTTTAACCAAATTTGTTGAGTCCCATTTATTATTACTGATATGAAATTACAATTAAAACGCCCTGTTGCTTTTATTGATTTAGAAACAACCGGTACCAATCTTGCTACAGACCGTATAGTAGAACTTGCAATAGTTAGAATAAGTCCTGATGGTAGTAGTCAGATAAAGCGAAGGTTAATAAATCCACAAATGCCTATCCCCAAAGGAGCAAGTGATATACATGGCATAACGGATGAAATGGTAAAGGATGCTCCAACCTTTAAACAGGTAGCAAACGAAATAAAACAATTTATTGAAAACTGTGATTTAGGAGGATATAACAGCAATCGTTTTGATATACCCTTGCTGGTTGAAGAATTTTTAAGAACCGGACTTGAGTTTACAGTTGATGGCCGAAAACTTTTGGATGTTCAACGTATTTTTCACATGATGGAACAACGCACCTTAGGTGCAGCTTACAAGTTTTATTGTCAAAAAACACTTGAAGGGGCTCATGGTGCAGAAGCAGATGCATCTGCTACCTGGGAAATTCTGGAAGCACAAATAGAGCGTTATCCGCAAATAGGAACTTCTATAGATGAAATATGTAAGTTTTGTGGAGATGAAGAGGTGGTGGACTTTGCCCGCAGATTTATTTTTGCTGATAACAAAGAAGTATTCAATTTTGGAAAACACAAAGGCAGACCTGTAGAAGATGTTTTGAAATCTGAACCACAATATTATGATTGGATGATGAAAGGCGATTTTCCACTTCATACCAAACAAAAACTTACAGAAATCTTAAACCGAACACTTTTAAAGAAAGTTTAAGGTAAATAATAAACACACTATAAATATATAAACTATAATTGTAGTTCATCAGAATACATAAAAACTGTCTTTGGAAAAAATAGTAATCATACCAACTTACAACGAGAAAGAAAATATTTCTAACATGTTACATGCAATCTTTGAGTTAAATCAAGGATATCATGTGCTTATTGTAGATGATGGTTCTCCTGATGGTACTGCTGCTATTGTAAAAGATTTACAATTAAAATTTCCCGGACTTTTTATTGAGGAGCGCAAAGGTAAACTGGGATTAGGCACTGCTTATATCCATGGTTTTAAGTGGAGTATCAACAAAGGCTATCCATTTATATTTGAAATGGATGCAGATTTCTCTCACAGACCTTGTGATCTTGAAAGTCTTTACAATGCGTGTAAATACAATGGGGCTGATGTAGCTGTAGGCAGCCGTTATGTAGCCGGAGGCAAAGTTGAAAACTGGCCATGGGACAGGCGTTTTTACAGCAAGGGCGGTGCACTCTACACAAGACTTATTACATGGATGCCGGTAAATGACCCTACTGCTGGATTTATTTGTTATAAAAAAGAAGTTTTACAAACCATCAATCTTGATGAGATAAAATTTGTAGGCTATGCATTTCAGATAGAAATGAAATTTGCCGCATGGAAACTCAATTTTAAAATTCAGGAAGTGCCCATTACATTTGCAGACAGAGAAGAAGGCACTTCAAAAATGAGCAAAGGAATTTTGAAAGAAGGGGTATTGGGTGTATTAAAAATACAATGGCAAAGTTTATTTAAAAACTATCGTAGAAGAGTAAAAAATATGGAAGATGCTGTTTCTATATAAAACTCAACACGCTTAAAGCCTTTACTAAGATTTCTTCCTTTTTTTGCTTCTCAACTCACTATCGGGTATTTTGTCTTTGATAAATTATTTACGTTAGTAAAAATCAGAACTGAATTTTCATTTCAGCAACCTGCCTTATCTTTACCCTCATGCTACGGAAGCTGCACATACAGAATTACGCAATTATTCAGGAGATAGAAATTGAATTCTCAAAAAGCCTTAATGTCATAACCGGCGAAACCGGTGCAGGAAAAAGTATCCTTATGGGTGCTTTGAGCCTTATTTTAGGAGAAAGGGCCGACACATCTCTACTACAAAACAGTCAGAAAAAATGTATAATCGAAGGTTATTTTTCGGTAAATAAAAAACAGGCTGCAACTCAGTTTCTCACAGATAATGAACTGGATGCAGAAGATGAATTGGTGCTGCGCCGTGAAATAGCTGTGAATGGTAAAAGCCGCGGATTTATTAACGATACACCTGCTACACTACAACAACTAAAGCAGCTTGCATCGCTATTAGTGGACCTGCACCAACAGTTTGATACACTCGAACTGGGTGATAGCGATTTTCAACGTGAGGTTATGGATGGATTGGCCGGCAATACCGAATTGTTGCACAACTTTCAGGTGATATACCAACAATGGTTGCAACAAAAACATGAATTGGAAGTATTAGTAAAACAAAAAGAAAGCTTTCAAAAAGAAGCTGATTATCATCAATACATTTTCAACGAATTTGATCAGCTTAACCTTGAATCTAATGAACTGGAAAACCTGGAAGCAGAATTGAAATTACTTTCAAATTCAGAAGGTATTAAAACTGCACTCACAAAAGCATATTTTGATCTTAAAGAACAGGAACAACCTGTTGTACAACAACTTAAGATTTTACAAAATCAGCTTCTACCTTTTGCAGATTATCATATTTTATTACCCGAAATCATAAAAAGGCTTCAGAGCACACAAATAGAATTGCAGGATATTGCTGACGAAATCAATAACCTTAACGATGAAATCAACTTTGATCAGCAGCGTATTGATACGGTGAATGAAAGGCTTTCTTCGGGCTATAAACTACTGAAGAAACATGGAGTAAAAACAACAAATGAACTACTTGCCATAAAAGAAGATATCGCATTGAAGCTGGATGCAGTGTTGAACATTGACGAGCATATTTCTACAAAAGAAAAGGAAGTAAAAGAATTGCTTCAAAAGGCAGAGGCAGCAGCAACCAACATTTCCGCGAAGCGAAAAAAACAAATACCCGCTTTTGAACAGAAAGTCAATGAATTGCTTGTGCAGGTAGGTATGCCCAATGCAAGATTGAAAGTAGTTATAGAAAATTCAGGCTTGAATAAATATGGAACTGATTCAATCGAATTTCTTTTTGATGCAAATAAATCGAACCGGTTTGAGCCAATTCGTAAAGTAGCAAGCGGTGGCGAACTAAGCCGTCTAATGCTTTGTATAAAATCTTTGGTTGCGCAATCTGTTGATTTACCCACTATGATTTTTGATGAAATTGACACAGGCATAAGTGGCGAAGCAGCAAAACAGGTTGGCTTCATTATGAAAGACCTTGCAGCAAGCCGTCAGTTGATTACCATAACGCATCAACCACAGATTGCAGGCAAGGCCGATGCGCATTTCTTTGTGTATAAGGAAATAAAGGGTGATGCCATAAATACCAATATTAAATTGCTCAACCGCGATGAACGCATTACTACCATAGCGCAAATGCTAAGTGGCGAAAAACCGACTGCTGCTGCACTTGAAAATGCAAGGGAAATGGTGAATTGACATTAAATATTTTGTCAACTATTTTGACCATAAATATTTTGTCATTAATTCTATGTGGCACTTTTTCAGCGGCACTTTGTGTTAAACCTTCTTTTTAGCTACTTTTACCACCTCAAAAAAATATAAAACCCAATCACCATGGCTTACAATCTGCTCAAAGGAAAAAAAGGAATCATTTTTGGTGCGCTCAACGACCAATCTATTGCCTGGAAAACTGCACAGGAGTGTTATGCAGAAGGAGCACAGATAGTATTGACAAATGCACCTATTGCGCTGCGTATGGGTGAAATAAATAAACTTGCCGAAGAATGTGGCAATGCACCTGTTATAGGCGCAGACGTTACCAACATGGACGACCTGAAAAACCTGTTGGAAAAGAGTATGGAGCATTTTGGGGGCAAGATTGATTTTATACTTCATAGTGTTGGTATGAGCTTAAACATTCGCAAAGGTTTTCATTATACCAAACTCAACCACGATTTTGAACATAAGACCCTGGATATATCTGCTATGAGTCTGCACCGTGTGTTACAAACAGCCTATGAAATGGATGCTATAAGCGAATGGGGAAGCGTAGTGGCACTTACCTACATTGCTGCACAAAGAGTGTTTCCCGACTACAACGAAATGGCCGATGCAAAGTCATTGCTTGAAAGTATTACCCGCAGTTTTGGATACCATTATGGTGTAAAAAACAAAGTAAGGATTAATACAGTTAGCCAATCTCCTACCCGAACAACTGCCGGCAGCGGTGTAAAAGGTTTTGACGGCTTTATATCTTTTGCTGAAAAAATGAGCCCCTTGGGCAATGCTGATGCAACCGATTGTGCAAGGTATTGTGTTGCCCTGTTCAGCGACCTTACCAAAATGGTTACTATGCAAAATCTGTTTCATGATGGCGGTTTCAGCTTTACCGGCGTTACGGCAGAAGTGATTGAGCAGATGGAGAAATAATTATTTTTACTTTATAAATATTTTGCCTGTCCCAAAAGTTGAATGTAGCTTTTTGGACAGGCTTTTTTATTGTAAACAAATTCTTTCCAGCTATAAGTTTCGGGAATTCATAATCCCCTACACTATTTTAGAATATTTGTCATTAAGAATTATTGTTAACATTTTTTCAAAATCAAACGGTAGTTGTATTATTTGAAAAATGCTTTGTAATATTGTTACGAAATTACTCGTATATGGCAAAGCAATTAAAACCTACCGAAGGCGAATTGGAGATTTTGCAGGTATTGTGGCAAAAGGGTG
>JANPGE010000011.1:0-10643 GCA_031423805.1 Segetibacter sp.
GCTTTGCCGGTTAAAAAAGAGGTGATTGTTTTGCCTGCTGAAGCCCAATACCAAAGGCTGTCTTGAGTAAAAGTGCCGAAGTATTTCTCCAATACTATTTTTCCATCTTTTAGCAGAATAAATGCTTTGGTATTTTCTCTACCGAGAAAGTTATACAGAGAGTCCACCTTAAACCTACACCAACCAAGAGAAGCAGGTGATACCGTATCCCATGTAGCAGTATTGCTTAATGGCGGAAAGTAAAGTGGTTGAGCAAAAGTGTCACCTACAATTAATAATAAAACCGCTAATAGATATTTCCTCATGTTTTATAGTTGAAGTTTTATTGACAAATAAAAATATCTAAAGTTTAACGAGAGTTATGATTTTCAAATTCCTTCAAATGTAATGTACAGTGTCAAGTAAGTTGTTACAGATTCCCTGCAACATCATTATACAAATCAACAAACTGTTGAGCAATAAGTTTTTTGTTATACAACTTTGCTGAATTGGCTGCAATTACTTCACGGTTGTACTTATGTAGATTTGAAATCATTGAATGTAGGGCATCTGCTAATGCTTCATTATCACCTGCAGGCACCAACAAACCATTGCTATCATTTACGGCCTCGGCTATTCCACCCGCCACTGAAGATACTACCGGCAACCCGCTGCATAATGCCTCTACCACTACACAAGGAAAGTTTTCATGGTTGCTAAACAAAAGAAATACATCTGACTCATTCATATAATGGGCCACTTTGTTATAAGGTATCTCTCCGGTAAATTTTATATTGTCTGATAAATTATTTTCCTTCACAAGTGATTTCAGTTGTTCATTGGCAGGGCCACAGATTGTACATTCCCAATTTTTACTTCTGCTTTGTAAAATCGCCAACGCTTTTATCATTCCTGTTGGGTTTTTTTGTTCGCCCAATGCGGAAACATGTATCAATCTTACGTTATTACTTGGCACGGCTTTCTTGTAATGAAACAGTTCAGTATCAACAAGGTTATGAATGGTTCTGTAGTTTCTGATGGTAAATATTTCCTGTAATTTTTTTCCTATTGTGGCAGATACATTTGTAACAGCAGTGGCATTGTTATATATACGCCTGCAATTGTTTTGATAATATTTACTTCGTTTAAAATAATAAAAAGGTGAAGTAGTTTCATAATGCGAGGACTGCTCTGAAACTAAATAAGGTAACTTGTATTTCTTCAGCAGATACAAAGCCATTAAACCAGCTTTTACCGGTACATGTACATGTACAATGTCAGGCTTTCCATTTTTTTTGATATACGCCTCCAAAACACTTCTGCAATGTTTATGATAGCTAATGTTGTAGCGAATCTTGTCTATTAAGTCTATACCCGTTGGCGTAAAGTTAAAAGCATGAAAATATTCAGTAAGTGCGTTGTGCTTGGTTACAATAGCTTCCCTTTTTGACCTGCCTCGATGCTGCAAAATATGTATAACATCTATAGGTATAATTTCTGAAACAGCCTTTGCATGTCGCTGAACAAAATCCCCATTATAAGGTTCAAAAGGATTGGGGTACCAACTTGTTAACCAAAGAATTTTCATATTGCTATACCAGGTATAATGAAGATTAAGTTTTGTTACCTAAAAGATCTTTATAAGTTTTGAACCTGAATGTTTGCCGTGATAAAATGTCGCTCCAACTGCTGCGGGTCATTTTCATAAATAGTAATAAAGAAACACAAAATGCAGCAATATACCCAACAGAACTTACTAATGCTGCACCAACAATTCCCATACTTCTTATAAGTAACAAATCGCCTGTGAGAACAATTACAAGACCAGTTCCGGTACTTAGCACATTGTAAAATGGTTTGTTCTTTCCGCCAAAATAAGCTGAGATTATGATGTGGATACTTAAAAAAAGAATACCCGGTAACAGTATTAAAAAAGGCAAATACATTTCATTAAAAGTACCTCCAAACAACCAGGTAAACATTTGGTCGCTGATGAAATACGACACGATAAAAATACCTATGTACAATAGTATAAAAACACTAACAAGCCGCAATATCATCTTTACCACTTTTGGATTATCTTCCATAGCAGCTTGTGGATATACAGTGCTTGATATGATAGATGGAATAATTAAAAACAACTGCCCCATTTTAGCTACCTGTACATAGTTGCCCAAAGATTTTGAGGAACACCATGCCTCAACAAATAGATAATCAATTCGGCTGATAAGATAGTATGCAATATTTGCAGATAATGCCACAAACGTAAATCTGAACAATAGTTTAAACTCATGCCTGTTTGGTAGTTGCAACAATTTTATGTCAGAATATTTGATCACATACAAAATGCAAAGTCCTATACCTTGCACCACAAACTGAAGAAAATAAATGTATAAAAACTGTTCCCGGTTCCAGCCAAAATAGCCTTTTGCAAAGAAAGGCACCAAAATTATTACAAGGATATTTACCAAACTCATGTATATGTTAGGCATCACAAAATCATGTCGGGCATAAAAGAGGGAAGCAAAAAAATTAGTGAGTGCTATGCCAAATGTATAAGCAGCACCAGCTACTAAAAGAAACAAATAATCAGAAGAAATGTAATGATTGTAAATAAGCACTCCTGTACAAACCGCACTTAACAGACTTACCAAAAAAGGCCATAACATAGAAAAATAAGCCAACTTATGATTAGACACCTGATTGCTTGCAGAAAAATAAGTCATACTGCTGTCCAGGCTTAATCCACCGAGTAAAATGACCAGATAAAAGTTGTTGGAAATAAAGTATATCCACCCACTTTGGGTGGCCTCATATATACGTGCAATACAAACGTTAAGCACAAGTGTGGTGAAGAAATAAATGCCTCTCCATATAAAGCTATCCAACAAAGCCTTTCGCATAGCGACAAATGTAACAGAAGAATTGATAATTGTAAACTATAGCTGAATAAAGTTCTATATTTCTAAATTAAAGAACTTTAGATGTGTTTTAATATTGCAATTAAAATAGAACCCAATATATTCCAATTTGATTTTTAAAAACATTTGCATATAATCATTTGGCTTTTTATTAATCAAAGAGAAAAAGAATTTGTGATGGAAAATGCAAAACCGCAGTATAAAAATTAAATTGCACAATTAATCTTAATCTGTTTGCCATGATTCGTTTTGTGATGTGTGCTTTGTTGTGCATTGGGTGTAATTTTTTATTTCAATATAAATCCTTTTCCCAAAATCCTAACATTAAATGCTATTTTAATTATCCGGTTAATACTTCCATTTCAAGCGGAACAGATGCGATTTACCTTTACGGAACATTTCCTGATACGGTAGCTGCATATATCAACAGATCAAAATTTACAGTTGATGTTGCATTGTACAATTATACATCGGGGTCTACCAGCAGTGTTGCTAAAATTGCTACTGCTATTAACAATGCTCTGCAAAGAGGGGTTGTTGTCCGGTGGATTTACAATGGCAGTTCAACCAATTCCGGCCTTACCCTAATTAGTCCATTAATCAATAAACTACCAAGTCCTACTACCACAAGCTATGGTATCATGCACAACAAATTTGTAGCCATAGATGCAAACTCTACTGACACTGCCGATGCTATTGTTATTACAGGTTCTTACAATTGGAGTACAACTCAAACTTATAGTGATTTCAATAATCTGCTTATCATAAATAATAAAGATGTAGCCATAGCATTTTATAATGAATTTAATAAAATGTGGGGCAGTTCGGGCATTGCACCTAATACTTTAACTTCCAGATTTGGCCCTTATAAATCTGTATCATCACAAACGATGTTTAATGTAAATGGAACTCCTATAGAAGTATATTTTAGCCCAAAAGACAATAGCGATACACATCTTGAGAATGCAATCAACACAGCAAACAGTGATTTATTTTTTGGCATTTATACTTTTACAGACAATTCGGTTGCCAATGTTATAAAAACAAAAAAAAACAGTGGAGTGCTTACAAAAGGTATTATTGACCAATTTAGCCAAAGCTATTCACCATACACCACGCTTAGCCCGGTTATGGGCAGCAATTTGATTTTGTACAATGGAAGTTATTTATATCACAACAAAACAATGGTGGTTGATGCACAATTACCAACTTCTGACCCGCAGGTTTGTACAGGCTCATATAACTGGTCAAATGCAGGTGCCCATACCAACGATGAGAACATGATTATCATTCACGATGCAAGTATTGCCAATCAATACCTGCAATCGCTTTGTCAGAATTTTGCAGATCTGGGTGGTGCTGCATGTATGCCTTTATTGCCTTTAAAAATTGTATCTTTTACGGGAACATTAAATGAGAAAAAACCATTGCTGCAATGGTCTGTGGTCAGCCAGGAAAACATTGGATATTATATAATGGAAAAAAGTACCGATGGTGAAAACTTTAGGGAACTGGCAAGTGTGGTTGCAAAGCCGGGCAATAATGCTGTTTACCAATACAAAGATGTTAATTGTTCTGTCGCCAGAAATTGGTATAGAATACGTATTATAGCAAAAGATGGCAGCATAACATTTAGTCAAATTATTTACTTAAAACCACATGTACAACCCCGCTTGCAATTGTACCCTAATCCTGCAATTGAGTACTTGTATGTAGAGTTAAATCAGGATTATAGAAAACCAGAAACCATTACTATCAGTGATATTTCAGGTAAAATTTTACTACAAAATAAAATTAATGCGAATCCCCCAAATAATGTAATAATGCTTAACATTTCAAACCTGTCAAAAGGTACTTACATACTTTCAACTCAAGGCAATGAAAAAACATCTACCTTATTTGTAAAAAAATAAAGGAGCCTACACTACAAACGGTCTTCAGGTGGTGGAGGAGGACCATCTTCACCTCCTGGCGGAGGTTCCAATTCATTTCTTTCATTAGGCTGATCTTCATTAGGTTTGTGCGGTCTACTAATATCCTTTTGTGGACCGGGTCTTCCTAATCTTCTTAATACTTTTTTTATTATTTTATCAAACTTGTTTTGTTGTAGTGGAGTCAACAATTTTCTAAACGCTCTAAAGTGATAAAGGGTTAATTCCTGTTTTTCTACTTCAATTTTGCTTATCTGATTAGAAATGTTGTTAATTAATATAGAATCAATTTGTACCATAGAAATGTTTTCGAATAATTGGTCATGCAAGTCACGACTTTGTTTATTCAGCATTATCATTTCGCTTTGGTGAATCTTTCTTAAAGAATCAAAGCGTCTAATTTGCTCATCGTTTAACCCTACTTCTTTTATGATAAAATCCTTTGTTGCAGAACCTGCCCCATCTCTTTCAGTGCTATTGTGCTGTAGCCAAAAAAAAGAAAGTGTACAAACATTAAGCAAAACAAGTAGTACAATTAAGATTATTCCGACCTTAGATTTGTTCATAAAAAATGAATTAGATATTATCCCCGGTTGTTTCTATTTCATATTCCTTAGCAAAAGCTTCTATTCCAGTTGACTTGATATTATTATTGTTTCGTGTAAAACTTGTAAAACAATAAATATTTGTTACAAATAATATTATGACTATAAATGCAAGTCTAAAAATCCATTTACTGTAAATAGCTGATTCCTTTTTAGAGATTAATAACCTTTGCTGTATTTTGCCATAAAGAAAAGGGTTGGCTTCTGCCCTGCTAATACCTTCTAAACTATTTAAAGCCTCTTCTATATTTCTTACTAAATTTATTTTATTATTCATAGTAATAAGTTGATAGTATTTTTCTTAAATTTTCTTTTGCTCTTGACAGTAAGGATTCTATTGCACCAACTGACAATTTCATAACCTCTGCAATCTCTTGTTGGGTTAATCCTTCTATTTTTTGCAAAACAAAAGCCACTCTTTGGCTGTCAGACAACTGTTGCATTGCTTTAAATAGTTGAATAGCCATTTCTTTCTTATCTGCCAAAACACCGGGATGAACATATTCTACGGATAGTTTTTCAACTGAACTTTCCATTCCAAACCATGACAAAATTATTGCCCCTCTTTTTTTGCTTTTCTTTCTTCTTATAGCATCTAATGATTGAGTAACAGCAATCCGGTACATCCATGTACTAAGTAAGGAATCACCTTTAAAGTTGTCAATATTTTCAAAAACTTTTACAAATACATCTTGCAAAACATCCTCGGCATCTTCCATTACAGGTATAAAACCCAGTATTGTATTGTAAAGCCTATTCTTATATGTATCAACCAAAAACCTAAAAGCAGGCTCTTGTCCTTGTTGCAATGCATATAATAATTGCTGTTCGTTCAAGACTGTTGGTAGAAATACTTTAATTAGTTAGACGGTAAACAAATTCAATTCCTTTGGTAAAGGTGCCTAAGAAATTGGATAATTTATATATTGATTATTTTTAAAAAATTATGGATACAAACAGAAACCCCGACAAAATAGCCGGGGTTGAGTGTCTTTATTGGTTTATAAATAATTTATTCTTCTGGTTGAAGATGGCAAGGTTTACCTTTTTTGGGGCCACCGCCATCTTCTACTCCTTTACAGGCAGGAGGCAATCTTTTATATGAATCGGGTTCTGCTTTTATTTCGTCAGCATCAAAACCTGCATTTGCAAAGGCGGTTTGTATATAATTAAGGTTCACTCTATCAGGCCAATATTGCACCCGGGTTGTTCCACTCAGCATATTAATCTGCATTTTAATAATGCCGCTCTCTGTTTGACCTATTTCCCGGGCCATATAGTCTTCTAATCTTTGTTTACAGGTCCAGCAACGCAGATTAGGAGTCTTAATAGTTGCCCATTCCGGTTTTCTTTGTTGAGCAAAAGATTTAAATCCCAAGACGATAATAACAATTATTATAGTAATTATTTTTTTCATATTTGAAGTACTAATTTATTTAAAAAGGATTAAATCAAATTAAAGGCCAATCAGTTTGAATAACACATTTTTAACCATTTACATGATAATCCCAATCAGCCGGATGTTGCCTCCACTCCAGCAAAATAGATTCATCGTTAGGGTGAATTCTCCCCTTTTCTATAGCAATTGAAATAAGGGTGCTATAATCTGTCAACGATTGGTAACTAACATTTGCTTTTTTAAAATTCATATCCGCATCCTGAAACTGATAGGTAAATAATGCAGCCATACCCATGATTTCTAACCCGGCATTGCGCAACACATTTACAACCTCAAGACTGCTTTTACCTGTTGAAATCAAATCTTCAACCACAACAGTTTTCTGACCTTTTATAAAAAGTCCTTCTATTTGGTTTCCTAAACCATGTTCTTTGGGCTTTGGTCTAACATAAACAAAGGGCAACTTTAGCTGATCTGCAATCATTGCCCCCCATGCTATTCCTGCGGTTGCTACACCCGCTATTAACTCTGCATCGGGGTATATTTCATACACCATATTACAAAGTTCACTTTTAATAAAATCCCTAACGTAGGGAAATGACAATAATTTTCTATTGTCGCAATAAATAGGACTTTTCCACCCGCTTGCCCAGGTATAAGGTTGTGTAGGCCGTAACTGTACTGCACCCGTCTGCAGTAGTTTTTCGGCTACACCATTTTTCTTATTCATGCAACGAAGATAAGTTTCAAAAAGTTTATGGAAGTATTTGCATTAAATCTTTACCCTTTTTTGCATAATCGTATTTGCCAAAAAATAAATTCAAATTTTAAAGTTTAAAAATCTTTTCTGACTATCTTTATTAATCAGGCAAAATGCTTTTTAAATAAAAAAGCCATTTCCCCTTTTTTAAGAGAAAACGGCTTTAATTTATTATGCTTTATCTATTCAGCTGACAGGTATTGAGCATAAGCATATCCTTCTTCGCCATCTACAGACCTTACCAGCCACCACTGATCATTAGTACGGCTAATAATATCAACCATTTCGCCATGTGCAGCTTTTCCAACAATAGGTTGATCTGTTCCAGGTCCTTTACGAATATTCAGATTTGTACTTTCGGTAACAACTTTAGCCTTTGTTACAGATGCATCAGCCGCAACGGTAATGTTCATAACAAGGTCTCCTCCTGAAAATGTAGGATCAATTTCGCCATACTTTGTCCACATATTATCTTTTGCAGTACCACTTGAAGCAGTTCCGTCTATATGTAGTACACCTTCCTGCTCTGTAACCTGTAGGTTACTAATTTTCTCTGATGCCGCTGCATCAATCAATGCTTTATATTTATCTTGTAATGCCATAATTGTATTTCTTTTATTTATTTTAGTTAACAGTTAATTTATTATCAATCTTCCTTGGTTTTAATGAACTTAAAGTCATCATCAATTTAGGAAGTTTGTCCTTTTTAATTGAACCTGTAAGTGTGATAACACCATCAGTAACAGATGCACTTACAGTTGGATGATCTTTTACGGCATCTTTTACTGCAGATGCCATTGCATCAATTGTTTCAACAAGCGGCGAAGGTGGAGGTGGTGGCGGGGGTAGTATAAGGTTATTTATAACACTCTTTACACCTTTCTCACTTTTTGCCACTTCTTCTGCTTTAGACTTTGCAACTTCATCTGCTACTGTACCGGTAAGCGTTACAACACCTTCAGTTACAGAAACAGTAATATCCGAAGTTTGTTTTTGCTGTATGGCGCTCTGTACATCTGCATCTTTAGGTTTGCAGCTTGTAAATGCTATACTTAATGCAAGTAATGCAACTACACTGATTTTAATAATTTTCATTAGTTTAATTTGAGTTTAAAAGATTAATGATTAACAAACTTACTTAATGTACTTGTTATAATATCAAATGAATTTTCATTTTTGTATTGCAACAGACAAAAATTCATCTGAAATAATAAATTTATATCCACATTAATTATATCTGTTTTAAAAAGAAGACACTTACATACTTTTTTCAATTCTTCCTTTAGGATATAATATTATCAGATTTCACTATTATTTTTTAACCAAGGTTGTCATAATAAGGTGTATTCTTAGTTAAGTAAATCGATACCTTTTCTCACCATTGTGCTAATTTCTTCTCCTGCTATTAATCCATTTTAAATATTCTTCAATAATTTTTTCACCAACATTTTTAATTTATAAGACAATAAAAATTATCCCAATTTATATAAATACTATCACTGATTACTTAAGAAGTTGTTGCCTTTTGAATTTTAATAAATTTCTAATTATATTTTAAACTTGAGACTATCTCCATTGTAATACCAAATACCATAAATGGAAAATTATTTTTTTAATAAAAACATTTCCCATATTGAGACAAATATTATTTCTACAAACGATTTATATATATAGTTTCATTTGAATTATAAATAACTAACAGGGGATAAACAATTATTTTTTAAAAAAAATCGTTTTTATAATACTCCCCTGTTTAGAAGATTCAGAATATTAAATGAACAGGGAGCATAATCTTAATCCCTGCAACAATTTATGAAAATTAAAATGAAATACCTCATTTCTTTTTTGTTGGTCTTTTTACTAATAACTATTTCAACTATTAATGCTCAAAGTGTAAGCATTAATACTACCGGCAATGCTGCAGATACCAGTGCCATATTAGACATAATGAGTACCAATAAAGGCTTACTTATGCCCCGCATGACACAGGCACAACGGACCGCCATTTCACTACCCGCAGATGGATTACTGGTGTTTCAAACTGATGGAGTTAAAGGTTTTTATTATTACCACACCAGTACCGGATGGCTTCCCTTAATGTCTTCAAACGGTGTAATTAGTTCATTAAATGGTATAACGGCCTCTACTCAAACTTTACCCACACCCGGCACAAGCGGTACAGCACCTGCCTGGGTATCAGCAGGTTCATCTCATACGCTTAATATTCCTATGGCCAATACTGCAAGTGTAACAGCAGGTTTGTTATCTAATACAGACTGGAGCACTTTTAACAATAAACTTTCTTCCACAACCGGATGGACCACTACAGGTAACACAGGTACCGTATTAGGTACTCATTTTTTGGGTACCACTGATCTTAGAAGTCTGCGTTTCAGAACCAATAATGTACAAGGACTTTTGCTGGACAGCGCAGGCAATGTAGCTATAGGAAATGCCCCTATTCAGACTTCAGGAGTTAACATAGAAAAACTACTGGTGGATGCAGGTTCTACGGCAGCCAACCCATCAGGTTCTATCAACCTGATTATGGGCAAAGGTTACATTAACAATTATCTTCAATTAAATACACAAAACAAATCTAACGGTACGGCTGCCAGTTCTGATGTAGTGGCCACCGCAGACAATGGCGATGAAACCAGTAACTATGTAAACATGGGTATCAACAGCAGCGGCAATACAGCAAACTACTACGGCGGCGCAAATGATGCCTACCTTTATAATCTGGGGCAAAATCTGCTGATTGGTACAGGAACTGCAGGTAAAGTATTGGCATTTCTTACAGGTGGAGGAACTCAAAGTACTAATGAAAGAATGCGCATAGACGGCAACGGTAATGTTGGAATTGGGACCAATGCACCCTCTTATTTATTACACCTGCAAGGTACAGCAGGTCAGCTACGCCTGGGTTACGATGCTACAAATTACTCAAACCTGTCTACACTTAATACAGGATTTCTTCAAATAGCACCAACAGGAGGTACCACTGCTATCACAGGTAAACTAACCACTACAGGTACTTTAGGTGTG
>JANPGE010000012.1:0-25209 GCA_031423805.1 Segetibacter sp.
AGAATGATTAGCGCCATGATTAACACCGCTAATGCAGATATCCGGCTTACGATGAAGAATTTTATCTACGGCAAGTTTTACACAATCTACCGGTGTTCCATTGCAGGAATAACTTTCAATATCATCGCCAAAAACATGTACCCGTGTCATACGTAACGGAGAGCCAATTGTAATAGCATGCCCCATACCGCTCTGTGCTTTGTCGGGTGCAATTACTACAATCTTTCCCAAGCCCCTTACTGCATCTACCAATGCAGCTATACCCGGTGCGGTTACGCCATCATCATTAGTAACCAATATTATTGGCTCTTCTCTTGGGCTTGTGCTTTTCTTCTTTTCTTTTTTCAAAGTTTCATCGCCTTGTTTTGCGGCTTTCACTTTAGTGTTTATATGAGTAGTTTCAGGTCCCTGACCCGGTAATAATCTTGTTGAAGTAGCTGTTTCTTCTTTTTTTCTTGTTGCCATATTTTCTTTAATAAGGGGGTGCAAAAGTGGTTATTAAAATAATGATGCCAAAATATTTATTTATAGCATCAAAACCGATTAACGTACGGTTTGTATTGAATGTTGTTTAGATGGAAGCTACATGAGGCAAACTTTTTTGAAAATCTAATATTATTAGTAACTTGCGCTAAATAAATTAGTCTAAATATGTCACAAGCCGGTAAAAACCTGAAATACCTGCGTAAACTACGCGGTTGGACACAAGAAGAGTTTGCTGCAAAACTTAAAATTAAAAGATCGCTATTGGGTGCCTACGAAGAAGAACGTGCTGACCCCCGCTTAGAGGTTCTTGAATTAGTCGGTAGTATGTTTAAAGCTACCTTAGACGATTTGTTACTGAAAGACTTCGTCAATGCAAAGGGGGGCTCATATATGGAGCGCCGCAGGCAGTTAAAGTTATCTGAAGTCAATAATCAAATACAATTTGTACCCATAAAAGCAGCAGCGGGTTATTTGTCAGGTTATGGCGACCCCGATTTTATTGATGAACTGAATACTTTTACCTTGCCATTTCTTGCCGGCGGAAGTTACCGTGCTTTTGAGATATTGGGTGATAGCATGTTGCCCACTCAAAGCGGTTCTGTGATAGTAGGGGAAAAAGTAGAAAATGTTGAAGATGTAAAAAATAGCAATACTTATATTGTAGTTTCAAAAAATGATGGCATAGTTTACAAAAGGGTACAAAAAAATAACAGAAGTAAAGGGAAAGTCACCTTGTTAAGCGATAACCCGATATTTGAACCCTACCAATTGAATGTAGATGACATTATGGAACTGTGGCAGGCGCAAATGATAATATCTAAAGCAAATGTGCAACAGCGTTGGGATGTAAACCAATTGGCCAGTCTTGTAAACAATTTGCAGGAACAGGTGAGTACAATGAAGAAGAAGATGAATTAGATCTCTGATTTGGAATGTCTGATTTGAGATGTCTGATTTGAGTTATCTAAGGCATTATCTGTAAATTTGATAAAAGAAAAAATATGAAAACTGCATTACAAATTGATATAAGCTTTGATCAGGTTCTTGCATTAGTAAGGCAACTTCCAACAAAGGAAAAAATAAAACTGACCAAAGTGTTGGAAAAAGAAGGCATAGAAACCAAATTAACAGGACTTCTAAGAACTTTTAAGACCAAAGAGCTAAATCTGGATACAATAAACAAAGAGGTAGAAATTGTAAGACAACAAATCTATGAAGCCCAAAAACATTAAGGTCATTTTTGATACAAATGTTTGGATTAGCTTCCTTATAGGTAAACGTTTGTCATTTGTCAAGAATTATATAACAAGTGGGCAAATCACAATAATTAGTACAGAACAACTTTTGAAAGAAATAAAAGAAGTTACAAATAGAGAACGATTAAGAAAATATTTCCCTCCACAAAGTGTTACAGAGTTATTAGAATTCTTAGAAATCATAGCTGAAAAAGTAGAAATAAAACCAACACACTTTATAAACAGAGACCCAAAAGATAATTTTTTGTTGGATTTAATTGATTTTTCTAAAGCAGATTATTTAGTAACAGGCGACAAAGATTTATTACTGCACAACCCCTTTAAAACTGCAAGAATTTTGACACCTGCTAATTTTGAAATCGTCTTTTTGAGCAAGTAAAAAACTTAAGCTTACATTTATTTTTTGTAAAGTTGTTAATTTAAATTTATTTTAATTTAGTTATTAATTTTTTTAAAATATTCCAATCATAAGCTATAACTGTTGAACGGAATTAATGCCAAATCTTTAAAACATTGGCGGAATTTATTTTTCCAAATAGAGCATACCTTCAACATGATAGTTTTTGTAATCAGCATTTTTGCTTTTTTTACCGGACTTTATTATGCAATATTGTTTTTGGTAGTAAAATTTGTACAGTCGTTTAGGAAAGCAAATTTCAATGCTAACAAGAAGATGAAGCATGCAATTCTAATTTCTTCCGTGATTGTTGCTTTATTGACGTCCTATTTTTTTCTTTTTACGTCACCATCTACAAACTTTAGGACGGCTTATGTTGAAAATAATGGGCAATCTTTTAAGGTAACTGTAAAATGCAAACGTTCTATTATGGTACATGACCCTGTTTCAATATTTTTGAGAAAGACCTATCAGGATAGCGAGCAATTTATAATTCCTCATAGTGAAGGTATATTCAAAGGGCATGAATTGCTTAATAATAATCGATATAATAAATCTTTAGGAGAACTAATCATTAAAGACAAGCACCTAAAAATTGATTTGTACATAGACTATAATAACGTAAACTTATCTGACCCAAGCATTTGGAATGGAAATTATGAATTAGTTTGGCGATAGAAATAATTAGTTGAAAAAACACAAAACCGAAGTGTTGCGCAAATGCTTTTTGAAAATCCATTTTCAACTTTAGTCTTAATTACATTTTTAAAATTTCAAGCAAAATTTTTTGAATGGAATTCCAAAGCCACCCTTGAACAAAATACAGTTATTTATAAGTCAGGCATACCCAAAGTGTAGACCACAATGAACAAAGACATCAAAACATATAACAACAACCAACTCCCTGACGACAAAGCAATTTGCAACTTGCTAGCTCTTATTATTGATAGTGAGTTGCCCGAAGCAGAAAGTAAAATTTGGCATGCACACCCTGTTTGGTTTTTAGAAGGGAACCCTATAGTTGGTTACAGTAAGCAGAAGCCCGGTTGGCGATTGATGTTTTGGAGTGGTGCCGACTTTGAAGAAGAAAATTTAAACATTAGAGGAAAAAAGTTTAAAGACGCTTCTATCTTCTTTACTTTAGTAGAACAGATTAATAAAGTTGAACTCACGGGTTGGCTAAAAAAATCAAGAGATATTCAATGGGATTATAAAAATATAGTAAAAAGAAAAGGACAATTAGAAAGGTTGAAATAAATTGCATTCAGAACCTTAAATACATTAAGGATGAAAAACAAAAGCAACCACGATGAGCGTTTTGCCAAAATGACCTTCGCGACAGTATATCCCCTTTACCTGATAAAAGTTGAGAAGAAAAGCAGAACGAAAGAAGAGTTGAATCAGGTAATTGAATGGCTAACAGGCTATGATAATAAAAAGCAGAAAGAACTCATAGAAGAAAAGGTAACTTTTGAAAACTTTTTTCGGAATGCTACACTAAATCCTAATGCTCACCTTATCACAGGAGTAATCTGTGGATATAGGGTAGAAGAAATCGTGAATCCTTTAACCCAACAGGTAAGATACCTGGACAAGTTAGTAGATGAATTGGCAAAGGGTCGTAAAATGGAGAAGATATTACGAGAGGCTTAAAGATTATGAAACAGCGATTGGCGTTGAATTCCGTTTCTATCAATAAAAGATAATTGATCTGTAAGAATTTCTATTTTAATATGATAAAAAAGCCTGGCTGCAAGAAAGGTATGTCAGTGCTTAGGCATTTTCAACTTATAGTGTGATCATAAAATCAACTCTCACCTTTTGAAAAATATTCAAAACATGATTTACAGAGAAGCAAATATTACAGACATACCACAGATTCAAATGGTAAGAAATTCAGTAAAGGAAAATACTTTGTCTAACCCTGATTTGGTTACTGATGATGATTGCGTTGAGTTTTTAACGGTTAGAGGCAAAGGTTGGGTTTGTGAGATAGACAATCAAATTGTGGGTTTTGCAATTGCTGACTTAAAAGATAACAATATTTGGGCTCTATTCCTGCATCCTGCATTTGAAAAGAAAGGCATTGGTCGGCAACTGCACAAAATAATGTTGGATTGGTATTTTACACAAACAAAAAACAAAGTTTGGTTGGGAACAGCTTTTAATACCCGGGCTGAACAGTTTTATAGAAAGGCAGGTTGGACGGAAGTAGGCACTCACGGCGCTAAAGAAATAAAATTTGAAATGACATTTGAACAATGGCAACAAGTGAGCGATCTTTAGAAAATTAATCTTCATGAATAGCAAACGCAATCTGCATAGCATCTACAAAACTAAAAACTTTTACCCCCACATATCAAGCCCAACCCTAAAAGTATTGCAATGTGCTTCTACTATTTTATTCACCTCCTTACTGTATCCGCCACCCATAGATACCACACATGGGATTTGATTTCTTTTTAGTGAAGAAAATACAAATTCATCTCGTTGCTGGCAGCCTTGTAAAGTCACATTCAGTTTTCCAAATTTATCAGTATCCAATATATCTACACCAGAAAGATAAAAGCAAAAATCAGGTTGTACTTCTTCAATTATTTTTGTCAAATTATGTTGCAGCAAATGAAGATAAGTTGTTGTGTCAGTGCCATCTTCAAGAGCAATGTCAAGATCAGATTTTTCTTTGTGAAATGGATAGTTGTGCCTGCCGTGCATGCTAAAAGTAAAGACGCTGCTATTGTTTTCAAAAAGCTTTGCTGTACCATTCCCCTGATGAACATCAAGATCTATTATTAAAATTTTTTTTGCCAATTTTTTCTTAAGTAAATAATTAGCAGCCACAGCCTGATCATTTAATAAGCAAAACCCTTCGCCTTTATCAGCAAATGCATGATGGGTGCCACCTGCTACATTAAATGCTATTCCTTTTTCTAAAGCTATATGACAGCAATCAATGGTACCCTGTGTTATAATTAATTCACGAAGTGTTAGTTCAGGCGATTGAGGGAAACCTATCCTTCGTTGTTCAACAGCCGACAAATTCTGATTGAGGAGTTTGTTAAGATATTCCCTTTCGTGGGTCCATAAAATAATAGATTCACAGCACGGTTTTGGACAAAACAAATTCTCCCGACTAATAGTTCCTTCATGTATTAACTGTCCGGGGATAAGCTCATATTTTGCCATAGGAAAACGATGTCCCGTTGGCAAGGAATGGGCATAAAGAGGCGAGTAGGCAATTGTTTGTGACAAATCGGTAACGGATTTTTTATACAGTAGTAGGATTGTTCTGATAGAATTTCTAAATTAAACCCTCATAATCCTTCCCAACTGCCCTCTTGAAATATTAGCGTTAATAATTGCGAAAACACTATCTGTAGATTTTTGTTCAATAACAGCTCCACCGGTAAACTTTGAAAAGGCAGGTAGTACAGCATAATTTTCAGAAAATAAATAACAAGGTAAAGAAATGGTTTGCTTACCCAAACCCCGTAGAACAATACAAGGATGTATATGACCACTTATGTAATAAGGCTTAACTTCTGCAGGCGGACAAACTTCTGCAATATCGTGAACAAAACAAATGTTATCAATAAATAGATGTTTGGAAATAACATTAATATTTGCGCTGCTATACCAATCATTTTTTAATATATCATGGTTGCCTTTTATTAATTGGATATTTAATTCTGAAAAATCATTTCTCCATTTTTTGAAAAAGTCTAACTCTTTATTTTCAGTACTGTGAAACAAATCTCCAACTACTATAATATTTTCTGGTTTGTAATGCTGAATCTGATGAACCAACCGTTGCATATCTTCTTTGAAAATGCTTTGTGGTACTGCAATACCCGATTTTCTAAAGTGTCCCGTTTTTCCAATATGAAGATCAGAAAGTATCAATGATTTTTGCTCTTCCCAATAAATGCATCTATCCGGCGACAGCCAAAATGTTTGACCACGAAGTAAAAATTTTTCTGACTGCATTGTGTTTTTTGTTCGGCTTCAAAGATAGTCCGGCAAAAAGTTATCTACTCATTAAACCATTATGTTTCTCCATTTTTGTAATTCAACAAGGGTGCATTTTCAAATTGATGAATTATCCCATTACTTTGTACCTATGAATTGGGAAACCATTTTTACTACGCAACGTATTGGTCAGAAGGAAACTACACAGGGAAACAGGTCAGGATTTCAGCAGGATTTTGATCGCATAATTTTTTCATCTTCATTCAGAAGGTTACAAAATAAAACCCAGGTTTTTCCCCTGCCGGGAAGCACTTTTGTACACAACAGGTTGACTCACTCATTAGAAGTAGCAAGTGTTGGCAGGTCTTTGGGCAGTATGGTAGGTGAGCGGCTTAGCAGCGAAATGGATCGCAATACTGCAGGCTATGAATTCTACAGATACGAGCTTGCCAATGTTATTGCTGCAGGTTGCCTTGCACATGACATTGGTAACCCTGCATTTGGTCATTCAGGTGAAAAGGCTATTTCAACTTATTTTATTGATAATGCCCAATTATTGATTGACGGCAAAACGTTGATTTCTTTTTTCTCAAAAGAAGAATGGGCAGACATTTCCAATTTTGAAGGCAATGCAAATGCCGTACGTATTCTTACTCATCAGTTTAAAGGAAAATTAATGGGTGGTCTTGGGCTGACTTATACCACCATTGCTTCTATCCTAAAATATCCTTGTGGTTCAGGGTCTATCAACAAAGGCTTTAAGCACCGAAAGAAATATGGTTTTTTTCAATCAGAAAAGACCGTCATTAAAGACATTGCAGAGCGGTTAGGGATGATTGTAGATGATAACGATGAACTTATTTACAAGCGACATCCTTTTGTTTATCTGGTAGAAGCCGCTGATGATATTTGTTATAGCATTGTAGATATGGAAGATGCACATAGATTGGGCATTCTTTCACATGAATTTGTAAAAAGTTCATTTATACATGTCATTGCATCTTTAGATGAAAATGAAGAAGAACGTACTGTAAGAACCTGTGAAAAAATTCAGGATGAAAATGAACGAATTAGCTATTTAAGAGCTAAGGCTATAAACCTGTTAACTTTAAAAGCTGCCGATATATTCTGGGAAAACCGTCAATCGATCATTGAAGGAAATTTTAATGACACATTGGTAGGTGTTATTGAGAAAAAATACAACGCCTTAAACGAAGTGATGAAAATATCTGCCGACAAAATTTACAACCATGAAAGTGTGTTGGAAATAGAAATAGCAGGTTACAATGTTATGGGTGAATTGCTTGCATTGTTTATTCCGCCGCTACTAAAACAAAAAGCCGATCATAAGGATGAAAAAGTGTTGAAATTGTTTCCGAAACAATACACCGAGTTTGAAGAGACAGCATCTCCCTACCTTAAAGTGATGAATGCATTTGACCTTATTTCAGGAATGACAGACCTTTATGCTACAGAGTTGTACCGTAAGCTAAAAGGAATTGAAATTCCACCTTACAGGTAGGTTCAGAAAATCTTTTATTGGTAACAAAATATTAAAACCTTCTCGGCATGAGTTGTTGCTCATCTTCCTCCTCTTTATCAAGTCCCAGCTTACTTCTCATTTGAATATTGTAGTTATACTGCTCTTCTATGGAAATATATTTTCTTACACTTTTGGTGAACTTTCTTCCTTCTTTAGACCACAGGGGAGGGGTATAGTTATAACATTTATCAGCAGGTAAATTGGTTACTTCATAATGCCAGTTTTTAGACATGTATGGTTTGTAGAATTCTTCAAAATCACCATCAAAACAAAAATGAAGAAAATCAGGAATAGTCATATCCAAAGCCTGCCATTGTAAGGTAGCAGGTGCCAGATAATAGACCTTGCCTATATTATTGCCAAGCTTGCCTGTGTTTAGTGCAAAAAAACCACCCAATGCGTCATCTGCAATTAATAAGTAAGGAGGTCTTTCGCCCACTTCTGTAAATGTTTTGCCTTTATTCCAGGATGAGATGGAACGGGTAAGTCTGTTGCTGCCCGAGCCTAAAAGTCTAATCCATCCATCTTCGAGCAAAATGCCACCGGTCATATAAATTATTGTGCCTAATGGAGATTCGGTGCCAATTTGTACTTCATAAACTGCATCCCTTGCCTGATTGGTATCAACCGGCATTATTTCAACTTTGTTTATTGCAGTATCTATTTGTTTTCTTATGGCTTTCCATCCCGTGTTGGCATAATTAACCAGCTGATCAACAGTTTTTACTTTATATTGACCAAATGAATAAGAACCAAAAAATAATAATAATGTGATCAAAATTAATCTCATCTCTACTAAAGTTTAATTTAATACATACAAATTTATAACAAGAAAAAGATTTGTATTAAGTAAAGTAATATGATTTATTTGCATTAAAGATGAAAATATTGAAGAAAAGATTGTAAGTCAATACTTTTTTTAATAAAATTTTCCTCACCATAAAAAAATACAGGTTTAATGAATATTTTTTGATTAATTATTTGTCATTACAATTCTAAGGCCTTACCTTTGCCGTCCTTTAAAAAAGAAAATTAATGGCAAATCATAAAGCTACCAAAAAAGATGTACGTCAGGCAGCAAAGCGTAGAGATCGTAATCGCTATTACGGAAAAACAACTCGTAATGCTATACGTGACATCAAAACATTAAACGATAAATCTGCATTTTTAGAAAAAATGCCAGAAGTTGCCTCAATGATTGATAAATTGGCAAAGCGCGGTATTATTCACAAGAACAAAGCTGCAAACCTAAAAAGCAAGTTAGCTAAAAAAGCTAATAAAGTTTAGGCCTAAACTTATTGAAATAAATTCTATCCCATCTCCTTAAAAGGATGGGATTTTTTAGTTTAATCAGGTGCTGAATGATTGTGTTCGTTAGGTAAAATGATGGTAAACCGGTTAATACTTTCACCAATTGGTTCATATCTGATAGTGCCATTATGAACATTTATTATGCGTTCTACTATTGCAAGACCCAATCCATAGCCCTTTTTATTGGTAGAATTTTCGCCCCTGAAAAATGGTATAAATAACCGGCTTTTCTCTTCATTAGAAAGTTGTTTACCAAAGTTTTCAAATTTTATGATTACAAATTCATGTGTAGGATTAATGATAACTTTTACTTTATTATTATCGGAGTATTGAATTGCATTTTTAACCAGATTTTGAACAGCGCTCTTAATTAATGATTCATTACCACGTATAACCAGATCATTTTCATCGTCAGGCATATTTTCAAAATCAATAGAAACTACTGCTTCGGGCATTACATGACTTATGAATTCAGGTGTTTGGTAAACAATTTCATCTATCCTGATGCGGGTCCAATCTTTAATTGTTGTTGTGGTTTCGTAACGTGAAAGTGCAAGTAAGGAGTTGGTAAGTTCTATCAGATTGGTCTGATCTTCTTTTAAGGAACATAAAATAGATTTATATTGCTCCGCTGTAAGATTTTTATTAATGGCAGCTTCAGTTTGCAGCAGCATGTTTGCCAGTGGTGTTCTGAGTTCATGAGAGGCGTGTTGCACAAAGTTTTTACGCTGTTCAAACGATTGCTCTAATCTTTCTAACATGGCATTAAACTTATCCGCAATCTGCCAAACCTCATTATTGTTTTTCGGTATTGTAATTCTTTGTTTCAGATTTTGAACAGTAATACCCTCTATCTTATGTTTTAATTCTTCAAGTGGCTGAATACTTTGTTTTACATAAAAAAAAGCAAGTAAACCTGAAAGTATCATACCTCCAAGTATAGAAGTGACCAGTATCACTTTTAGTTTATCATTTTTTCTTCTGCCAAATACATCTATTCCGGATACTGCTATATAATAAGGCCTGTTGTTGAATCTTTGGTAGAAAATTAGCCACTCTTTTTTTCGGTCTTCAAACTCGTAGTGTTGTTGAATTTTTGAAAGGGCAAGGTAACGGGTAGAAATATTAGGTATAGTATTGCCCTGTGACGCAAAAATTGCCCTCATTGATGAATTAAAAATAAAAACTTCTTCGCCAGACAAAGAATTGTTAGCATTTCTATTTAAGGCATCAATTATTTCAGGAGTTATTTCAGGATTTGATGTAAATATTTCGAAAGTTTCAGTTGCCTCCAGCATGAGCCTTTTGGTAAATTCATTCTTTCTGAAGGTTTCATTGAGTACATAAATGGTAACGGCCGAGGCTACCAAAATGATGAAAACGGAAAGACTAAAAATTAGAGCCAGGCGGGTTTTTAGATTCATGGATTATAATTCCTTCACAAAATAACCAAATCCAGGTTTGGTGTGAATCAGTTTAATTTCAAATGGCTTGTCTATTTTATTTCTCAAAAAACTGATATATACTTCTATAGTATTTGTACCGGTATCAAAGGTTAGTCCCCAGACTTTTTCTAATATTTCCTGTTTACTAATTACTTTACCATTGGCTTTAGATAGCATAGCCAAAAGTGCAAACTCCTTTGCTGTAAGATTAATGTTCGTAGATCCACGTACAACAGTCTTATTGAGAAGATCTATTTCTAAATCAGCAATGTTTATTTTTTCACTTTGTTCAGTACCTATATCAGTTCTTTTCAGAAACACTTTTATACGTGCAAAAAGTTCAGTAAAATGAAATGGTTTAACTATGTAATCATCCGCGCCAAAATTAAACGCATCTATCTTATCCTGTATTTCCCCCAAGGCAGTCAGCATTATAATTGGAATACCCTTTTTACTTTCTCTGAACTCTTTGCAAAGCGCTAATCCGTTTTTGTAGGGCAAATTTACATCGAGCAAAACGAGGGAGTAATTATGTTGTTGAAATAATTTTTCTGCAACAAGTCCATCATAGGCAACGTCCGTAGTATATCCCTGAAGAGTTAACTCTTCCTGAATAATCTGACCCAGTTTTGGCTCATCTTCAGCTAAAAGAATCCTTTGATTTTCCATTTTTTTTAATCAAATTATAATGCTAATTTAAGGAATAAATACTGTTGTTAAAAAAAAGATATTTATTAAATATTATTTTCCCTTTATTTTTTACATTATATTTTTTATTGCGTAATGCTTTTTAGCTAAACACTTTTTGTATTAACGGAATTTTTAAGTGAAAATTATATTTGTTTAAGGTTCTTTTATTACGTCACCACTTCCGGTTACATTTTTCTCCACTGTTGCATTGCCTTTGTATTTAATATTGCCGCTGCCTGCTACAGAGGCTTTTAAATTAATATCAGCATAAATCATAGCATCTCCCGATCCGGCAATGTTTATAATGCCCGTTTCAGCCTTAAGCGCAAATCCGTCATGAGTTCCGCTACCGGCAATGTCCACATTAACCTCTTTGGTTTCACCAGCTATTTTTATACTACCACTACCCGATATACTTGTGGTTATTTTTGGTGAATTAACTTCTACAGTAATATTGCCGCTACCCGCTATTCCAAACTCCATTTTATCTGTTGAGGAGAATCGTCCATTAGCAATTACATTTCCGCTACCTGCAAGGTTTATTTCTGTAATAGAAGGAGTAGTAATGTAGACCAATATGGGTTTTGTTGATTTTAGGATAGCATTTTCCTTAACTGTTATTTTCAACCATTCGCCATCTTTAACAGTGATTATGTAAGGGATAAGATTTTCATCTGTTTCTATACGTGCACCCTCAAGACCATTGTCTATAACCACATCTATTCCACCTTCCACTTTTATTTTTGAAATATTGGATACTGATCTTTTTTCGCTACTCATCTTTCCATTGCCTTCTATTTTTTGGTCTACAGATCTGCATGCAATACCTGAAAGTGTAATTATAAAAAGTATTATTAGTAATGCTCTCATAGTTGTTTATTTTTTGAAGTAGTTATTAATTTTATTTTGTGTTTTTATACCATGATGGTTTTAATTTTATGACAGGGTATAATATCTTAAGTTTTAGTAAAGATATTATGTATTAATATTGCCGCCCAAATAGATTATATGAAAATGATTATGCTATTGGCTATGCCAATTATACTTTTTGCTGCATGTGTTAAAAATGATCCTGCCCCTGCTATAAAATGCGATGAGGTTACAACTGTTGCAACCGCCTCTGAAGTAACTACTTTGAAAGCATATTTAGATACAAATCTTATAACCTATACCCAGGATACCCGTGGTTTTTTCTATCATATGGATTCGGTAGGAACCGGTGGAAATCCCAATATTTGTAGTTATGTAACTGTATCATATGCGGGGACATTATTAAATGGTACCTTATTTGATCAATCACCTAGTGCAGCTTTCTATCTATCTCAATTGATTGTAGGTTGGCAGGAAGCTATTCCACTTATGAAACAAGGGGGTAGAATGACCCTGTTTATTCCACCCTCTCTTGGTTATGGTTCGCAGGCCTTCTCTACTATACCGGCTAATTCTAACCTTAAGTTTATTATTACCTTAAGGGGAATAAACTAATTGGGCAATGTGGTCAAAAATAGTTGGTTTTTGAAGTTAATTTTGGGATAAAAGTTTTGTTGTTAATGATAGTTAAGCAATGAATTAATAGCTAAGTGATTCATTTTCAGGTATGCTAATGTCTAGAAAAACCTTTTTATCATCATGCCAAACTCTTTTTTATTCAAATAAAAATAGTCAATTGAAACCACTTTCAATTGACTACTCCCAAACCCGCTACCAGTAACAATCGTAGACGATTTTACCAACTCTTTTTGACCAGTATGTCATGCAAAATACCAAATGAAGGTTCCCCATTTTTATAATTGCACATTTCTCTATTAAATTTAATATTCTCCTTCAATAATTTTTTTTTCAAATAAAAAAAGCGGGAATTTTCCCGCTTTTGAAATATTAAATTTTATTAAATTATCGATTGGTAAGTGAGGGAGTTTTAAATTTCGGGGAAATAACTTTATGCTTATATGGATATATGTAAGTGGTATTTCCATTTTCGTAACGCATCATGGTATTAAGGGTAACCTCTCCGTTTGCTTGTCTGTTTTGACCCGTTACATGAAAACCCTTAAAAGTATAAGTAGATTTTAATGAAAAAGGGGAAGCTGTTTTATAAAAGTTTTTGTTGAAATTTTTCAAAGAAAACAATTTACTGGATTTCTTGTCAGAACTTCCAGTAAAAGAACCCATAGCTATTTGCGTTGCGCATATCAACAGCAGAACTGTCAGTAGCTTTTTTATTCTTATTATTTTCATTGAAATAGGCATTTGTTGCGAAGATAATAAATTACTGTGAAATGTTTAACATCTTTTATTACTACTTTAAACGCTAAAAAATAAAAAAAGTTACAAAAGAATTTGTTTTAATAGAAAGGTGGCATAACTTTCCTATAAGTTTCTATGTTATGGGTGAACATTCATACCGCGAAGACAGGGAGGAGTTAAGGGAATTGCTTAGGCAATATGAAAATTTGCGCACCGGTAGGCAACATACCTTTCTGGAGGAGGATGCATTTGAACGTATAATTGAATATTTTGATGAGAAGGATGATTTAGCTAAAGCTATGGAAGCCGCTGACATGGGTGTGGAACAATTTCCCTATTCTTCCCTATTATTGATTAAAAAAGCTGATCTTCTTTTGGCAGCCCGAAAATATTGGGAGGCACTTGAAATCCTTGAAAAGGCAGAATTATTTGACAATAGTGATATCAATCTTTTTATTTTAAAAACAGATGCTTATCTGGCTCTTGATAAGCAGCAACAGGCCGTTGAATTGTTAGAAGCTGCATTGCTTCAATTTGAAGGGGATGAAAGAATTGAACTTTTATTTGAACTGGCCGATGTCTATGATGATTACGAAGAATTTGACAAAGTATTTGATTGCCTTAAATTAATACTGGAAGATGAACCTAATAATGAAGAAGCATTGTACAAAATCTGTTTCTGGACAGACTTTACAGGCAGAAATGATGAAAGCATAAAGCTTCATCAGCACATTATAGATGAATTTCCTTACAATGAATTGGCATGGTTTAACCTTGGTGCTGCCTATCAGGGGCTTAAGCTATATGAAAAGTCTATTGATGCCTATTTATATGCTGTTACTATAGACGAAAAGTTTGATTATGCCTACCGCAACATGGGAGATGCATATCTGCGGTTAAGAAAGTATAAAAACGCTATAGAAGTTTTAGAAAAAGTGTTGGAATTAAGCCGGCCTGAAGATGTAATCTATGAGGCTATAGGACATTGTTTTCACAAATTAGGCAATTATGCACAGGCCCGGTTCAATTATCGCAAAGCCTCTCACCTTAATCCTGACGACAGTAAACTGTATTATAAAATGGCCCTCACTTACATTAATGAAGAACAGTGGGAGAGTGCTATCAAACAATTGGAAAGTGCCATGCGCATTCACCGTGCAACCCCGGAGTATAATCTGGCAATGGGTGAGTGTAAAACCCAATTGAAACAGTACAAAGAGGCAATAATATATTTTGGGAATGTGGTACGCAGCAGACCAAAAAGTTCCGCAGGATGGGAAGCATTAATCCGGTGCCTGTTTAAAGCGGGACTTTATCAGGAAGCCCAGGAGCAAAGTTTAGCAGCAATTAACATGACAGAAGGAAAAAATATTTTTGTTTTTTACTATTGCGCCTGTCTGTTTGCGGTTAAAAAAGTAAAAGAAGCCCTTTTGCAGTTGGAAAAAGCAATGGAAAAATCGCCCCGTCAGGTTAAGAAACTGATAGAACTTTCTCCTTCAATATTACAAAACACACAAGTTGTTGATATCATAAGCAGATATAAAAAGGTAAAAAAGAAATAATTCACCCACCACTCCCCTCCTTTCAATAGCAATTCTGATAATAAATCAGATTATATGAATTTTCAAATTTTTAGATTTTCATATTAACCTTACATTTGCCGCTCTTAAATTTTTTTACCTCACTAAATCTGAAGAAAATTTTATATGGCATCAACATCTGATATTACCCGTGGAATGATATTGAAACTAGACGGCAGTTTATATACAGTAATAGAATTTGGTCAAAATAAAACGGCAAGGGCCGCAGCTAAATTTTGGGCTAAGCTAAAAGGACTAGATAACAACCGTAGTATAGAACATACCTGGAATAGTGGTGATACGGTGTATCCTGTAAGAGTGGAGAAAAAGCCCTACCAGTTTTTGTATAAAGATGAAAGCGGCTATAATTTTATGGACAACGAAACCTTTGAACAGTTGTCTATAGCTGAAACAATGGTTGATGCACCACAATTTTTGAGAGACGGTCAGGAAGTAGCGGTATTGATTAACACAGAAACAGAACAACCGATGAGCGTAGAACTTCCTGATAAAATTGTTATGAGGGTTACCTACAGCGAACCCGGCATGAAAGGCGACACTGCTACACGTACATTAAAACCCGCAACTGTAGAAAGCGGTGCTACTGTTATGGTGCCATTATTTGTAAATGAAGGCGAATTAATCCGGATCAATACTAAAAATGGTGAGTATGTAGAACGGGTTAAAGAATAATAGATATATTAATAAAGAGCGACCCAAAAAGTCGCTTTTTTTATGTAGAAATTAAAGCGGTTTTTTTAATTCTTGGGTAGAAAAATATCCTATCTATTTTAATTCCAGCACTATTTTTTTATTATATAAAATAATTTTTTCTTTTTTTTTAAAAAAATGAATTTTTAATATCAAATTTCCCGTAACAAATTGACTTTCAAATTGTTATTCTTTTAGGATGCTATTTTAGGTAATAAAATCAGTGCTGTTTTAATAATGCGTAAAAATTAAAAAAGGGGGAAAAAATATCTTTTTATGAGGAAACAACCATTTTGGCTCAATTTTTATCTATAGTATATGAACCAATTAAACTGAAATTATTATGGTATACCTCATTAACGGCCTGGTCATCTTTTTATTGCTCATGTTTTTTATTACATTATCTATAACAACAAGTTCAAAAGAATTTTCGCTTAGAACTATTTTCCTTGATACCCTTTCTAACAATTTTAAAAATTCCCTTAAGTTTTTGACCAATAAGTTTGGGTAAAAATTGAAATTCTATATCTTTTTTGCCTGTTCCAAAAGTTACATATCGGTTGTAATTTTCTTGTAGCTAGCTATTAATCCTTTTATTAACGAAGAGCTAAAACCCTGATGCTCCATTTCGTTTAATCCTGCTATTGTACAGCCTTTGGGAGTTGTTACCTTATCTATTTCCTGTTCTGGATGAGAATTGTTTTTGAGCAACAATTCTGCTGCACCTTTAACCGTTTGAGCCGCAATGAGTGATGCAACTGCAGCACTAAACCCAATTTCAATACCTCCCTGAATATTTGCCCTGATGTAGCGCATGGCATACGCGGTTCCACATGCACCAAGAACTGTTGCGGCGTCCATCAGTTTTTCATCTATTGTTACAGCTTTGCCCAATAGATTAAAGGTGTCCTGCACATATTTTATCAGTTCAGCATTGGCATTTTCGTGGCAAATGCAGGTCATACTTTCAGCAATAGCAATAGCTGTATTAGGCATGGCCCTAAATACCGGCAATTGTTTATTGATGATGCTGTAAATGTCTTTTATATAAATTCCTGTTACTACCGATACCAAAGTATGATGGTTCTCGTCTAAACTGTCTTTTAAACCATCTAATACTTCTTTAATCTGAAAAGGTTTTACAGCAACGATTATGATTTCTGCAAATTTTACCGCTTCGTTATTGTCATTAGTAACATTAGCCCCTTTGTCCTTTAGTTTTTGGAGCGAATCCACATTTCTGCGGGTAATTATGATATCAGCCGCCGCTACAAATCCACTGCTGATAAGACCTTCTGCTATAGCTGTGCCTAAATTGCCGCCGCCAATGATGGCTATTTTTTTATTCATAATAGTTTACACTGTTTCATACGAAAGTCCAGAAATTTTTACTATCAAACAAGGTTATTGTTTATTATTCTCTGATTCTTATCTGATACGGTGTTTAATTGTTAAAGCTAATCTGAAGTGATTTGGATAATTCAAATGATATTATTCTTTTGATTCCTTTCATCAAGTTTTGATGACAAATTATTAAATCCGGGAGTCCTTCAGATTTTTTTAGCTATTATGATATATATGATAACTAAGCGTTTAACAAGTCCAGTCAAAATTATTTATCACCTTTACAACGTCTTCAAGTTTACTTTATGAAAAATAATTACCAAAATAACCGGTTTATTGCATTTTTAATTTTTTTATTTGCAAGCAACAGTTGCTTTTCACAGTTTGTGCTTACCGACCCAACTTTTGGGTCCAATGGCAGGGTGATAACAGAACCGCCTGTTAGCAACTATTATGGAATGCAGGCCAATGAAATAGTTGTTCAGCCAGATGGTAAACTAGTTATAGCTTCATCTTCTTACTACGATCTCAGTGTGACTGACACCTCAAGGTTCACAGTTATAAGATACAACACTGATGGCACATTGGATACCACTTTTGGCACCGGCGGTATTACAGCAATTTCATTGGGCAGTGGAAGCAGGGAAGATATAGCTACGACACTTGCATTGCAACCCGATGGTAAAATAATTGCTGTTGGATACACCCGGATTATTAATACTTCAACCAACTCGGTATTGGTTCGTTTTAAAACAAATGGTAAACCTGACAGTACATTTGGCACCAATGGTATAGTCATCAGCAATCAAAGTATCAGCAACGATTATTTTTATGCAATGGCTATTAAACCTGATGGCAAAATATTAGCTGCAGGTAATGTTAATGGCACCACCAAAACACAAATAGTGCAGTTTGATACAACAGGAAAAGTTGATTCTTCATTTGGACAAAATGGTATTGCAGGTATTGCCCCAGCTATGATAGTTGCCAAAATTGAACTGCAGTCCGATGGTAAAATAATTGCGGGCGGACATATTCCCAATACAGATACCATGAGTATTGTACGTTTTTTGGTAAACGGTCAGCCCGACAGCAGCTTTGGTAATGCAGGACGTGCCTATACTTTATTTGCCTATGGCAAGATAAACTCCATGAGTCTGCAGCCTGATGGTAAAATGATATTGATAGGGCGGCACTCTAATCTAGCTGCCAATAATACGCAGGTTGCCATGGCCCGGTTTAATCAGGATGGAAGCATAGACAGTGCTTTTGGTACTAATGGTCGGGTCTTTAGCCTAGGAGGCATAGACCAGGGTTATAGGGTCATTGTTCGTCCTGATGGAAAGCTATTGGTAGCAGCAAGCAAAGACAAAGGCTTTTCTTATATACCAGCCGTTAATGGAAATTTTGCATTGCTGAAATACAACAGCAATGGTACACCGGATAAAACATTTGGCAGAAACGGGGTGGTACTTACTGACATTGCGGGTTCAAACGATGAAGCGTATTGTGCAGTGTTACAACCCGACGGAAAAATAGTGATGGCAGGTTTTACCAAACAAAATGGTAAAAATAAAATAGCATTGCTCCGTTATCAAAGCGGTGGAATAACGCATTACAATACCATTTATGCTACTACCTTTTACGATATCAATGTAAATGGCATAAAGGATACACTTGAACCCTATTTTACGCAGGCAAGCATATCCACCATAAAACCGGGTGTAGATACCATACATACAAATTCAGAAGGTGTTTATACTGTGGAAACAGACACAGGTAATTACGTAACCAAGGTTAAACCATATTCTCCTTACTATACTGTTTTACCATCGCAACTCACTACATCACATACTACCTATTTCAATAATGATAGTGTGATGTTTGCCGTGCAGCCCATCGCAGGAAAACGAGATGTAGAAGTGCAGCTTATTCCTTTGAGTATGGCCCGGCCCGGCTTTCCGGTTAGGTATAAAATATTTGTGAGAAATAATGGAACAGATACAACTGTACGTGATACTATTCAATTAATAAAGAGTAAAAATCTAACTTTTAATTCAGCATTTCCAATAGCTAATTCAATAAAAGGAGATACACTGCGTTGGGCATTTACAAACCTTAAGCCGTTAGATACGCTAGGCATTCAACTGTATCTTACAGTAAAAGCGCCGCCTATAGTTAACATTGGTGATACATTGGTATCTGTTGTAACAGTTGATTCTCTTATAAATGACCTTGTACCTGAAAATGATACCGCAAAATTGGTGCAAATAGCAAGAGGTAGTTACGACCCCAACGACAAAACCGAAAATCATGGAGGAAAAATAACTTTGACAAATGCAATAGCAGGAGAATATCTTACCTACACTATCCGCTTTCAAAACACGGGTAATGATACGGCCTTTAATGTGTATATCCGAGATACATTGGACAGCAAACTTGACTGGAATACGTTGCAAATTGTAACTAGCAGCCACAACTATCAAATGACGATGAACGATGGTAAATGCCTGTTTACATTTCCGTTTATTATGTTGGTAGATAGCATGAAGAATGAACCCCAAAGCCATGGTTATATTGTGTACAAAATAAAAGCATTGCAGCAGGTTCAATTAGGCGATGTAATCAAAAACACAGCAGCTATTTATTTTGATTACAACCTGCCCATTTTTACTAATACAGAAATGACTACTGTAGTTGCGGATGTATTGCCATTGAGATTATTATCCTTTACAGCAAAAAAGCAAGATAAAATAAATGCTCTGCAATGGACTACGATAGGTGAAGTAAATGTAGACCGTTTTGAAATAGAAAGAAGTAATAACGGAAGAGAGTTCCGCAAAATTGGCAACACAAAAGCCAACAACACCTCACAAACAAACTCCTACCAATACAATGATGCTGTTGCACCAAACATTCCCCTTTGGGGGGCAGGGGGGCTGCTTTATTATCGCCTGAAAATGATTGACATAGACGGAAAATTTAACTATTCACCAATAGTACTTTTAAAAGCAGCTGATGTAGTAGTAAAGTTTGTTCTTGGAGCTAATCCTGTAAATGAAAAGTTGGTGATTAATGCCATTAATCCATCATTAATAAAAACAGAAGCAACTTTGATAAACAGTGTTGGTGTGGTGGTGAAAAGATTTGTGTTAAATGGTGCTTCGCAAACGGTTGGGGTTGGTAATCTGCCTGCGGGGCCGTATTATTTGCGAACACAACAGGGGACTGAGAAAGTGGTGATTGCGCGGTAGTGGAAATATTTTTTAGAGAAATAAACGGATTAGATATTAGTCAGGCTTTTACCTTAAAATTTTTTTATCACATACCCAACCTTTTGCCTGAACCATGTTGTATAACCTGTAGAAACAACTTTTTTACCCCAAAAAAGGAAATTTATGAGAAAAAAACTACTTCTCCTGCTTACTGTTGGATTTCTATCTTTTGGTGCTGCAAATGCTCAATATGTCACTTTAACGGATACGGCATTCAGTTCGTTTCTAAAAGGTAAATACCCAACTTGTTTTAATGCAGCAGGGCAGTTAGATACTACCTGCAGTGCCATACTGAATGTAAGAAACATGGTACTTGCTGATACCAATATGGCTCCTCATACACATGTTACCGACCTGAATGGTCTTCAATATTTTAAGGGTTTGCGGGGTTTTGGTTTTAATCATTTGCCCGTTAAAATATTGGCAAAACTACCCAGTAAGGTTAATGCTTTAGGGTTTGAATACAACGACAGCCTGTCGGGTTTTACCAATGTGCCGGATAGCCTGACTGAATTTAGGGCAGTGTATTGCAACCTGACCACTGTTCCTGTCTTTCCTTTTCCTAACAGTTGGTATTTTTGTGATTATGATGTAAGCCACAATAAAATAACCAGCCTGCCACAGCTTCCTAAAAACTTAAACATGCTTAGATGTGCCTACAATAACTTAACTACGCTGCCCCTTGATACAACCTTTTATCAAATGACATTTTTAGATGCAAGCCATAACCAAATCACATCTCTGCCCGGAGGAATACCCTTTGCCAATGACATAGATTTGAGCTACAACCAACTCACTAGTTTGTCCAGTGTAGCAGGTGCTTTTAATACTCTTCGTCTTAACAACAACCTTCTTACCAGTATAAATATGTCCAATTGGGGTTCTTTTTACCAAACGCCAAGCATATGGTGTCAAAATAATCAAATCAACTCCATCACATTTTCCAACAATTATGGTAACACCACTTTTTTGGATTGTAGCAACAATCCGCTCACATCGCTGCCTACCCTAAAATACTGGCTACAGGAACTGCACATCCAAAACACACAGATTGGCGCATTGTCGCTACCCATCAATAGCAATCCTTCAGAACTGAACCATTTGGAAACGTACAACAACAACATGACCTGCCTGCCTAACCGCTACTATGGTTATCTTAAAATAGATTCACTACAGTTTCCGTGTGTGCCTGTGGGCGGCAATACTTATAGCAGTGCTTCAGGCTTGCTTATGCCCAACTACCCGGTTTGTAACCCTACCTACCCGCAATACAATTGTGAGGCTTCGCCCATTATACAAGGCAAAGTCTTTTGCGACCTCAACAGCAATGGTGTTAAGGATGCAGGAGAATTTTATGCCCAATACAAAAGGGTCAATCTTTCCGATGGCACTTACAGCTACACCGATCACACAGGTTTTTACCAGTTGTCTGCCAGCCAGCTTTATACGCCGCTAACGCTGTCGCCAGTTGTTCCTGCGCTATACAAGGCGGTGCCTGCTGACTCCACTTTTAATTTTTGGCAAAGCGATACAACCGTGACTTGGGATATACCGTTGCAACCAATCGTCACAAAAGACAGTGTCAATGTGGTGATAACTACCAGTTCGCACTATCTAAGCCCTGGCTCACAAACAGACTATTATATTTCGTGGAAAAATGCAGGCACCACTAATCTGGGGCCTACGGATATTGTTTTACATTTCAATCCTAATAAGCTCACTTATTCCTATTGTTCCAATGCTGCTGCTGTACAAAGCGGCGGTCAGCTTACTATACACTTCCCGTCTTTGCCCGCTGGCTCGTCCGGTTTTGATTACGCAATATTTGGCGGCAAAACCACCCTGCAATATGGTGACACCGCACTGGGAGACGTTGTGATGACAAGTGGCTCTGTTTCATCGGTTGACACCGCTTACCAAGTCATCAAGGCTTCATTTGACCCCAATGACAAACAAGCAACAAGTTCTTTATCACCACAGCAAGTCAGCAACGGAGGATACATTGATTATATAATCCGTTTCCAAAACACAGGCAACGATACTGCCATAAATGTAGTGATTGCCGATACATTGTCAGCTAAGCTAAAGGCTAATACCCTGGAATTGGTAAGCACATCGCACAACTGTAATGTGATAGCACACGACAATCTGCTGTATTTTGAAATGAAAAATATCATGCTGCCCGATAGCAACGTGAATGAATCTAAAAGCCACGGTTATGTGCGGTTTAAAATAAAACCTGTCAGTACATTGACTTTAGGAGATTCAGTGAATAATAAAGCTTCCATTTATTTTGACTACAATACTCCGGTTGTAACCAATACCGCAATAACCAATGTTAAAGCACAAGCATTCCCTCTCAAATTGCTGTCCTTCAAAGGCAACCGTTTATCACAGGGCAATGTTTACCTCTATTGGCAAACTGCAAATGAAGAAAACACCAAATCATTTGACGTAGAACAAAGCCTTAACGGCAGAAGTTTTGAGAAAATTGGTGAAGTAAAAGCCTATGGCAATGGTAACCATAGTTATACTTACACAACCGATAAAGCCATTGTTGGCAATGTTTATTTCCGCCTGAAAATGAAAGACAAAGACGGTGCATTTACCTATGCTCCAATTGTGCTGATAAAAGCCGGTGATGTAAAAGGAAGCTTTGTGCTTGGAGCTAATCCTGTAAATGAGCTGTTGGTTATTAATGCCATTAATCCATCATTAATAAAAACAGAAGCAACTTTGATAAACAGTGCAGGAGTTGTGGTAAAAAGATTTGTTTTAAATGGCGCTTCGCAAACGGTGGCTGTTAGCAATCTACCAGCGGGGTCGTATTATTTGCGTACACAACAAGGGAGTGAGAGAGTGGTGATTGTGCGGTAAGGCCCAAAATATTTTTAAAAAATAGCCTGGTTAAAACTGATCAGGCTATTTTAAAAAAAACTTTTCCAAAACCCAACCTTTTGAAACGTCTGTGTTGTATAACCTTAAAGTAACTCATTCTTTTTTATAAAACCCAATTTATGAGCAAAAAACTACTCCTGCTGCTTACTGTTTGTACGCTCTTTTATGCTGGCGCAAAAGCCCAGTATGTAACGCTGACCGACACAGCTTTCCGTTCGTTTCTGAAAGTGAAATACCCCACTTGTTTTAACGCTGCGGGGCAGTTGGATACGACCTGTAGCACCATTTTGAATATAAATGACATTACACTTGCTGATACCAACATGGCTCCCCACATTAATGTGACCAACCTGCACGGGCTTCAATATTTTAAGGGGTTGATTTATCTTCGTATCAATCATTTGCCCATCAAGATATTGGGTAAAATACCCAATACCATTCAGCATTTATCTCTTTATTACATAGACAGTCTATCTGGTTTTACTAATCTGCCTGATAATTTAGTTGGCTTTTATGCGAAGTATTGTAACCTGACCAGTGTACCGGCCTTCCCATTTCCCAATAGCTTTCCAAGCTATTCTTACGATGTGAGTCATAACAAAATAACAAGCCTGCCGCCGCTTCCTAAAAACTTAACCTCGCTTAGGTGTAGTTATAATAATCTCACCAGCCTGCCAATTGACACAACCTTTTTCTACATTCAGGATGTGCGTGCTGATCACAATCAAATCACATCTATACCAGGCCTACCTTATACAGATTGGACTGATTTGAGCTACAACCAGTTAACAAGCCTGCCTCCTATGGTTTATTTTCCATCCATTGAACTTCGTATTGACCACAACAACCTTAGCAGCTTAGACCTTTCTACTGCCTATAATTCAACACAAAGTATATGGTGTCAAAACAATCAATTAACCTCCATTACACTTCCTAATGATAACAATTATCCTAGTGCTTATTTTTTAGATTGCAGCAACAACCCTCTTACTTCATTGCCTACATTAAAATATTGGATGGGCGAACTGCACATTCAAAACACACAAATATCTTCCTTATCACTTCCTTTGAGCGGCAATCCTTCAGAGCTGAATCATTTGGAAACTTACAACAACAACCTCACCTGCCTTCCCGCATTAGGTTTAAGCTATCTTAAAATTGACACGGTACAGTTTCAGTGTGTTCCTGTTGCTTCTACGGTTTATAGCAGCATTTCCGGCTTGCCCGTTTCCAACTACCCGGTTTGCAACCCTACCAATGCTCAATTTGGTTGCAATCCTGCACCTGTTATCAAGGGCAAAATGTTTTATGATCTTAACAGCAATGGTGTGAAAGATGCAGGAGAATTTTATGCACAATACAAAAAAATCAGCCTCTCCGACGGGACCTATACTTATACAGACCACACAGGGTTTTACCAGTTATCGGTTAGCCAGCTTTATTCGCCACTGACGTTAACACCTGTTGCTCCTTCGCTCTACAAAGCGGTACCTGCTGATTCAACTTTCAATTTTTGGCAAAGCGATACGATGGTTACATGGGATATACCCTTGCAACCTCTTGGTGCCAAAGACAGTGTATCTGCATTTGTCACCAACTACTCATTCTATTCAGGCCCCGGCGGATGGATACATTATACAGTAAACTGGCAAAATGAGGGAACAACTACCCTTGGGCCTACAGATATTGTACTAAAAGCCGATCAGGCAAGGCTCAATTATTTTTCCTGTTCCAATGCTGCTGTTGTTCAAAACGGCAACCAACTTACATTGAACTTACCATCTTTAGCAGCCGGTGCTTCGGGCTCTTATCTTGCCTCTTTCACTATCAATGCCACCGCTCAATTTGGAGATACTGCTTTTGCAAACGTTGCTATCAATAGTGGCTCCCTTTCATCGGTTGATACTACCAACACTCCCATCAGGTATGCATTTGACCCCAACGACAAGCAAGCAACACAAACGCTGTCGCCACAGCAAATCAGCAGCGGTGGCTACATCGACTACACCATCCGTTTCCAAAATACAGGCAACGATACCGCCGTAAACGTGGTGATT
>JANPGE010000013.1:0-18579 GCA_031423805.1 Segetibacter sp.
GTATGCTAATGTCTAGAAAAACCTTTTTATCATCATGCCAAACTCTTTTTTATTCAAATAAAAATAGTCAATTGAAACCACTTTCAATTGACTACTCCCAAACCCGCTACCAGTAACAATCGTAGACGATTTTACCAACTATTTTTGACCAGTATGTCACTAATTGAATAGGGTTGAAGATTTTATTGGGAGTGAATAAATAGTGAAGACTGAATGTTTGAAAAATTGTACCTGTAAGCAGATAATTTAATGTTTAAGGCTTAGCTGTTATTGTGGTTAGCCAAATCTAATTAAACTGTATTTGATTACTACGGTAAGATGCGTTATTGCCTCTTATGGTTATACTTACTTTCATGAGCATTTTGTGCCAGTCTTCTATATCTTTTTTTGCAAGTTGTATGAGGTATTCCATAGGTAGTTTTATAGTATAGGTTTCAAAACCATTAACCAACGAGGGGTACATGATAATTGTTGGATTGTCTAATATGTGATGATGGTCATCAATTTTTATTATCACTTTTTCTATTGCAAATGCTTTATTTATTCTATTAATGATTTTAAATTTTATTTCTCGGGTTGCGGGTTTGTTGCCATCAGAATAAGTTTTATTTACAGATGCAGATATGCTTACAGGATCTTTAAACAGCCAATAAAAAACAAACTGGTATATAATGAAAACAGCTATAACCGATATAATAGATAAAAGGAACAATATTAGGGGATTTTAGTCTTGTAAAATTGAGTTATTCCCCAACACTTTACTCTTAAAACCTTTTAATAAATTCCTTTAAACTCTTAAAATTGCATTAATAGATTTATTATATAATGCGTAATAGTCTTTAAAAATAATCATGTTACTTCTATGAAAGGTTTTTGTGAATTTTAAAATATAGTTTTGTATTCAAATATTAAAATATATCATGTTGCATTCTTCACCCTTTATACTTTACAGCGATGGAAATGGAAATATTTTTGAGGATTCTAGTCTTTTTGTAACCGGTAGAACCGGTTGGGATGCTGTACAGGTACCTAACGAAGAATGGATTGAAATCCCTGATGGCGGACAATTGTATGAATTGCCGGGACGAAGAGGTATTGGAATAGATGTGCATACCGGTGAAATGAGACTTTGCGAAAAAGGATGGGCAGTAGCTGCATTTATACCACCTGCACATACAGGTTTATATTTGGCAGCATACGAGACTTCTATTGATGCGCCAACTCTACCCTTATTTTGTTATACCGCGGCCGGTTGGCATAATGACAAGACCTACGTACCTTGTATACGTATAGAACAGGATATTAGACAGGATTGCGGAGGATATAATCAAAATGTGGTAGAGGCAGGTGTACAAAAAGCACTTAAAGATTATCCGCACAACAGATTAGTTGAACATTTAGCTAATAATTGCGCATTAACCTATCAATGTCCCGCTGCCAGAAATTATTTTATTGGCAGATGGGAGTGTCCTATACCTACCTCACCGGCTTGTAATGCAAATTGTATTGGATGTATATCATTTCAACCCGAAGATGAGACAATAGTTTCTACACAGGATAGACTTACTTTTAAACCATCTGCCGAGGAAATAGTGGAGTATACCGTACCTCATCTTGAAGGCGCATCTTTTCCTATAGTAAGTTTTGGACAGGGGTGTGAAGGGGAACCCCTTTTAATGTGGCAAACCATAAAAGAAAGTATAATAGAAATTCGCAAACACACCCAAAGAGGAAGCATTAATATAAATACCAATGGGTCTAAGCCCGATGCAGTAGAGGAACTCTGCAAGGCGGGGTTAGACAGCATAAGGGTAAGCCTCAATAGCGTACGTAAGCATATTTATGAACCTTACTATTGCCCAAACAACTACACTTTTGAAAATATATTGGAAAGCCTCAAAGTTGTAAATAGTTATGGCGGATGGACCAGTATTAATTATTTTGTTTTTCCAGGAATGACAGATAGTGTTGAAGAGTATGAAGCGCTTCGGCAGGTCATTAAAGATACGGGTCTAAAAATGATTCAATGGCGAAATTTTAATATTGATCCGGATTGGTATTTGGGAAAAATCAATATTGCCGATACTGGTGAATGTCTTGGTGTAAAACAACTGATGGAGTTAATAAAGGAAGAATTTCCAGAAATAAAATTTGGATATTTTAATCCGCCTATAGAAAGAATTAAGGGAAATTTTGAATTGGATTTTGCTCACTAAGCAATATATTCAGAAAGATTATAGGCTTTAAAGTATTATAGTGTTTTATCATTCTTATGATTCAAGAAAACATAGTTATAAAATCCATAAAAATAGAGGATCATTTTCAGATAGTTTCTGAACTAATGAGGTTATTACATGAAAATGAACGGGAAATGTTTGACAAGACTGCATTGTGGGTTGATATAGAACAGAGCTATATGAGACATTGTATTGCTACACAACAGGAGTGTAATGGAACTTTTTTAATGGCATATATCAATGAAACGGCTGTAGGTTTTATTTTTGGTTATACTGAAGAACAAGATGACAGCAGAACGGAAACTTACACTAACAAAGAATTGTATATTTCAGATGGCTTTGTGTTGCCCAAATATAGACGTCAGGGCATTTATAAACAATTAAATGAAATTATAGAACGTATTTATATAGAAAAAGGAGTTAGGCGAATAACCCGTTTTGTGCAGTGTAAAAATGAAGGCATGCAAAATTTATTAGCAGAGCAGGGATATTTTGCTACCAGAATTTTATTTGAAAAGTGGCTTTAGAATTCAATTGCTCAAAATACAAAATTATATACCAAGGTTAATAAAACATTTTTATTATAGTTGACACTAAAACAGGAAGCATTTCTACCCCCTGTCCTAGATTATAATATACATATTTAACTTATTGCCTTTCAGCAATAATATTTCCGCCAAAAAATATTTTCAAAGAATCTTTAATACGGGTAGTATCTGCAATTCTTATTTTCATAGGTAGGTACAATCTATATAAAGTACTGTCTGCAATGTGAATAGTATCAAATTTAGTATATGCATGCAATGCATGTAGTTGGTAAGTGCGTCTATCAGCTCGGGATTTCTTAATGGTAGTTTCAAATATCATTTTAAAACTTGCAGAATCTAATGTGGAATTATTTAAAAATAATGAGGAATCTGCATTAACCTGTAACTGTTGTTCTTGTACAGAAATATCGGAATTTATCGGCTGTGGTAGCGTATCGGCCATACCTTGTTCCTGTGTATCTACCTGTATTACATTGTCATTTTTTTGTTTTGCCAATAGATTGGATATACCCCAACCAATGCCCCCCAATGCAGCAAGGGCTGCAACAACAATTAAGAGAATAGCAATAATTTTTCCTACCGATGATTGATTTCTTTTTGGATAATTATGTTCTTCATTTTCCCGTTTAGGATGAAGTTCTTCCTTCATAGGTAGAAAATTACCCGGGGTAAATTCATATGCACCATTATTGGTTTTACTTAATGTTCCTATTCCTTCAATGGTATAAGGTTTACCAATATTTATGAATTGTTTAATATTAGAAAGGTAAGATTCAAGGTCAGATCTAACCAATGGTTGTATTTTACCTAGCCTTTTTACTAAAAAAAATATAAGATTGTCATCAGTATCGCTTTTGGGGTTATAATCAAAAGATAAACCCTCTATAGGATAAAAAACTTCCTTATCACTTTGAGTGCTTACACTCACTTTGCCATCAAGGATAAATGTTCCCATTCCTTCAAGCCTAAGAGATTTATTTTCGTAAAGAAATGTAGCTAAATGATCGTCAAATTTCACAGCGTATATTTTATGATTTTTTGGTAAGCATTAATAAATAAAATGAACATAGATTACCATTGAATAAATCCATTCTTCCTAGCTCTCAAAACTGGCTGCAATGTAAGTTTTTGATGTTACATTTACCAAATGTTAACCGCTGAAGAAGAAAAATTTTTGACCTGGTGGAAAGAAAACCGGGAAAACGAAAATAAACCGCTAAAAAAGTTGTCTTTAGGGCTCCCTTTAGGAATACTGATTGGAGTGGGTATTTTGTTGAATTTTCTATCAGGTTGGTATACCCGTGCAACAATGGTGGCCAACAGTCAGAGTACACCGTTGGTATTAATACTCGCAATAGTGTTTATAGCAATTTTTTGTAGTTTTTTTTATAAACAACACCAATGGGAAATGAATGATCAACGGTATCAGGAATTGTTATATAAAAAAGAAAAACAGAATTCTTCCCCTTCTTAATGCAGCGGTAATGTGCTGTTTTTAGTCAAACACATTGTATAAGTGAAATAGCTAAAAATAGTGGGATACAATGAAAAATTTTTTACTTTTTTTACTAATTTCGATTCTTTTTTTGTCTTACTCCTGCAAAAAGGATAGTGGATGTAAATCAGTAAGTCCCGAACTGGAGGATCCTGCTATTATTGAATACAATATTAAAAATGGTTTAGGCGCTATTAAGTATAACAATAGTATTTATTACAAAACCATAGATACGGGCTATGGGATTAATCCATCACGTAGTTCTAAAGTAATTGTTACTTATGTTGCTAAGTTCCTTAATAACAAAGTATATGATCAGGTATCTACTCCTAAATCATTTACCCTTACCGATGTAATAGAGGGTTGGCAAATTGGCCTTCCATTGATAAAAAAGGGTGGGAAAATAATATTAATTATACCTTCTGTCTATGCTTATGGGTGCAATGGTAATTCCAATCTTAATGTTCCCCCAGATACTGTATTAGTTTATGAAGTATCATTAATAGATGTTTTGCCTTAATCTTCTTCCTAAATTTAGTCTTTTCTTATTTCAAACCCTTCAAATGAAGAATTGTTGCATTTTGTTATCACTAAGGAAGTTACTATGGCTCGGTCAGGTCCTTTTTTGCACCAATTGATGAATGTATCCAAATCATTTTGTTTGCCGCAAGTTTCAATTTCTACATCCCCGTCAGGTGCATTTTTTATCCAACCTGTCAGGTTATTTTCTAAAGCAACTTTTCTCCAAGAAACTCTGAAAAAAACACCCTGTACTTTTCCTTTTATTAATAAATGTACACAAGGCATATATTACTCTTTTTTTAATAAAATTAGCAATATAATCTAGCATTAGAAAGGTTCTCCTTTGCTGATTTAATGCAATGAGTCAGTTTCAAAGTTATGAATCCAAAAATGTTTTAGGAAAATATCGGACGGGTGCATTTTTCTGCTTTCTTTTATTTTATCATTTTGAAATTTTTCTGCAATTGGCTGTTGCGCTTTAATGCTATTGATAGAGGTTGAGGCCGGACTTTCGAAAATTCCCTGATTAATTTCTACAGCATGATGCCACCCTGAATTTTGATTTTGCATAAGATTGGATATATTGGATTTGTGTAAAAAAGAACACAATCACCTAAAACGAAATTGTTAATCTCGAAATTGTTCTTTTGAAATATAATAGATGCCATAACAATTTTATCCCACAATTAAATTGATCATCCGATTTCGTGAAGGCTTCCCCCTTTTGCAAAAAAACGATCAATACTTTTTTCAATAGCCGGATCTTTTTCAACGGGTGGTGCGTGGTGGGGTTTAATTCGTGCATCAATTATCAAAGGCCCATGGCAGCCCCAATGTTTGTTGTTGGTTACAGGATTTATGCCATAAATATCATGAGATGGATTGCATCGGGTATAGGTAACCCACAAATAATTGTTTAAGGTTTTGCTTACAAAACTGCTATCATCACAAACAATTATGATGGCTACATCTTGCAATTCTTTTATTTTGTCTTTTAGTTGGTCATTAAGGATATGCATTTCATGATGTGCATTTGCATAAGTTGTAAATGGATTGCATTGAATAGCAATTACACCGGGCATTGCAACAACAGGGTTTTCAAACTTTGGCAGATTCTCCATAGCTAATGGTACATTTCTACACAATGATCTTATTATTTCGCCGTAGGCAGCAAAAACAACTTTGCTTCCGCTATTAATCCCCGTACCTGAATAGTCTAGCGTGTCTATAGTGGTATTAGTGTAAAAGTGGACATCTCTTTTCCAATCAATTCTTTCTAATACATACTCCATGTACAACCTGATATTATGAGTGGTAAGTTGATTGGTATCATCTGCCGTAATAAATAGAAATTTTGCAAGGCTCAACTGACCCGTACCTAAAATGTGATTGGCTATTGTAAGCAATTCTGCAGGTTGGCGGGCAGGCATGTACGGAGTATATCTTTCGCTGCCTATGGCAAGCAACAAAGGATGAACACCTGCAGCATCTACAGCATTCACTTCTTTTAGTCCCGGTATTTCGTTGGGTATGGCATCACCGGTAAGTTCGTGAATCAGTTGCCCAAAACTTGTGTCTTCCTGTGGGGGTCTGCCAACTACTGTAAAAGGCCATATTGCATTCTTTTTTGCATACACTTTATGAACCCTCATAAGGGGAAATGAATGCTGCAAACTATAATAACCCAAATGGTCGCCAAAGGGTCCTTCGGGTTTATTTTCTTCAGGATAAACCTCACCTGTTATTACAAAGTCAGCATCGGTACTTATACAAAATCCATCCTCATAGGCATATCTGAACCTTCTGCCACCAAGCACTCCTGCAAAAGTCATTTCGCTGATACCCTCGGGCAAAGGCATGACTGCTGCAAGTGAATGGGAGGGAGGCCCACCAACAAAACAACTCACTTTTAATGGTTGTCCTTTTTTATTGGCTTTTGTCTGATGTACCCCAATTCCGCGATGCAATTGATAATGAAGCCCTATTTCCTTATTTAATTCATAATCGTTTCCGGTAAGTTGTATGCGGTACATACCAAGGTTAGCATTCATAATGCCTGGTTTATCAATATCTTCTGTATAGACTTGTGGTAGCGTAACAAATGCACCCCCATCCATAGGCCAATGCTGAATAAGAGGCAGATCGCTTATGTTTATTTCGTTGGCAAGTACGGGTTTTGAAATTGGATTTTTAAGCGGAAATGCCTTGAGTGCTGCAAATGCTGCTGCTGCGTTGTTTATAGGGTGCTTAATTGCATTTATGGGATCATTTTTTAAACCTATTAATTGCTGAACCTGTTTAAAAGTATTCCTGAAAATAAATTTGCTTCTTTCCAATGAACCAAAAATGTTGGACGCAGTCCTATACTTACTTCCTTTTACATTTTCAAATAATAGTGCAGGTCCATTAGCTTCAAAAACTCTAAGATGAATGGCGGACATTTCAAGATGTGGGTCCACTTCTTCTTTTATCCTTATAAGGTGCTTATGCTTTTCAAGATCCAGTAAACAATCTTCCAATGAATTGTAACTCATACTTATGGTAGTTCAATCTTACAAATTTAGGATTGTAAGTTGTCAAAATATTTTATGATTCATATTAACAACACAAAAGCCTATTCTGTTATCATTTCCATAAAAATAATTTCATTAAAAAAGCCCACCAAAAAAAGGCAGGCTTCAAAAATATTTTTAGAAAAATATTACACCATTGATTTGGCAGGTGCAAGATTGTTTTCAACCAAACGATAGGCAGCAAATAATATAGCACCAAAAAATAGATTGCCATAAATTGCATTTAGAGCAAAATTTCCAAAGAATTCATTTTGATAAAAAGGAATTGCAGCAGCATAACAAGACATTAAACCGGTAAATGTTAATGGATAAGGAACCTGTCCGCTAATCCATGTGCCGAAATTTGAAAGGATGAAGAATATGATGCCGCTCCAAACTGCAGCAAAAATTAGATTTCCGGGAGTTCTCTGTTTTATTAAAGTAGCCAAAGCAGTAATTAGAATAAATGCTCCATAAACAAAAAACTGTCCGGTACCGTAAAATCCTTTTGTACCAGAAAATACCTCCAAAGCAAGGTCTGATAAAAATAAGGCTGCCAAAGGAAGTAAAAAAGCAAGTTTCTTATTACTAATAACTGATCCTCCAAAAATAGCCATTGCACCAATAGCAGTAAAATTGGGAGGATGTGGGAAAAAACGTGTTAACGCAGCACAAAAAATGAGTATTGCGGCTGGAAGAATTTGTAAATTAGATTGTTTATTCATAAATGAAATTCTGAAATGTTGTCTGCAAAACTAACCTAAAATCTTATATGACGAATATTGGATTTAGTTTCTGTATTTATCATAAAAAAATACCTTGTTATTATATGACTTAAACAGGAACAAAGGCTTTGTAAATAAGTGCATCCTTAATTCCTCTTATGGTATAATCTGTATGTGGAACAATCATTATCACTTCCCCTTTGCCAAAACTTAGTTTGCCACACTGTACAGATCCTTCTATTACCAGAAAAAGTTCAGGTGAAATACTTGTGTTTACATATTCCCGACCTGTATTCAGATGAACTGCACTTATGCCAAAATCTTCTGCGGGTAAATGGTAAATGTTTTCTCCATTTAATCCTTCTTCAGAGTGTAAAATATTTGCTTCTATCCCTTCAAAAGCTGTATGCTTCAGCAACTCGGGTACATCTATATGCTTAGGGGTAAGTCCGCCTCTAAGTACATTGTCACTATTGGCCATCAGTTCTACATTTTGGCCCTCGAGGTAGGCATGGGGAACCCCTGCAGCCTGAAATATTCCTTCACCCTTTTGTAGTTTGACAATATTGAAAAAATAGATAGAGAAAATGCCACGATCAAGATTGCTTTCAGGCAGGTTGCCATTGTATAATTTATTGACCCAATAACCCGGTTCTTCCTTAGTATGTGTGTTTTGGGATTCCCGTTTTACTAAAGGCAACAGTAAAGCATCAGCATCATCCTGCGGCATTTCCATTATAAATTTATAGAGTCCTGCATAACCGCCATCTTCAAATACTTTTTGCAAACTTTTAAACTCGGGTACATTATTTAAAACTTCGCGTAGCAATCCCTCTTTTTTAAAACCATGTAACAACCAAAAATCACCCAATGCTACCATTACTTCAGGCTTATGGTTTCGGTCTTTGTAGTTTCTATTAGGTGCAGAAATGGAAATCCCAGCCGCTTCTTCTGCATCAAAACCCTTAGCTGCCTCTTCTTTTGTAGGGTGCACCTGTATAGACAACATTTCCCTTACATCCAATACTTTAAAAAGGTAGGGTAGTTCATCAAATTTTTTTGCTACAGCTTCGCCCAGAAATTCTTCAGGGTTTTTCTGTATGAGTTCACTCCACAATTTTGTTCCATCTTCGGTCTCTATTTTCCCTGGTGCTCCCTGATGCGCTCCCATCCAATATTCTGCGCAGGGCTTATGTTGCGTATTGTCAAAACCTAATAAATTGGGGATATATTCAAACCCACCCCATGCGTAATATTGCACTTGTCCGTGCAGACGAAAAATTTGTTGTTTCACGATTGTTACATAATTTGGCAAAGCCGAAAATAAATGAAATATGGCACAGCACAATGAAACCGGTACAGAAGGAGAAAAATTAGCCGAAACATGGCTAATAGCTAAAGGCTACAAAATAAGAACTGTAAATTGGCGGCATCGCCATCTTGAAGTAGATATTATTGCAGAAAAAGGGGATACACTTCACTTTATAGAAGTAAAAAGCCGCCGCAGTACCAAGTTTGGCAACCCCGAAGAAAGTATTAATAAGCAAAAAATGAAAAACCTAAAGGATGCTGCCGAACAATACCAATTGCAAAACCCCGGATGGAAATGGATACAGTTTGATGTGCTGGCTATTTTGCTAAAACCCGAGGGTATTGATTATTGGTTTAATCAGGATGTTTATTTGTGATAAAAGCCGGTTAGTAAATACCAACCGGCCTGAGCAAAATTGTTAATCCTTTTCAGGATTTTGATTGTTGCTCTTTCCCCCTTTGCGTTTTACTCTTTTTAATAGTTTGTTTGGTTTTAAATCGTTTTTTAAATCAGGTTTTTTCTCATAAAATGAATTCTTTCTGAAGCCCGAATCTTTAAACTCTTTGTCTGTCATGTAATCAAGCAATTTAATTTTAAAAGGCTCTCTGCCAGATAAACAAGCAAGGCCATGGGAAGTATGCATACTTAATATTTCGAATGGGGTACCCCCGCCCAATGTTTCAGCAACTTCCTTAGCCATCATCATATTTCTAATGCCGTAGGCCATAACGATCTCGGAGTTGTTAAAGAGTGTGGTCCATTGCTTAGGATATAATTGCTTCATTTGTCCTAAGTCTTGGAAAAACATCCAAATCTGCAGGCCATAAGAACGAAGTAGCGTGACAGCGGTTACCAGGCTCTGCATTTCTCCAAGATTGCCACATTCATCTAATAACATAAGAGTGGGCTGCTCGGGTTTGTGTTTTCTGTTAGAAAGCAGATTAATTAATGAAATGACCCAAAGACGTAACAAGTTGGAAAATGCATAAATTTTGTTGGGTGGAATAACAAAATATATGGTCATAGGCTTGCCGTCTAATAAGTCTTGAATACTAAATGAAGTGGGCCCGTCCAGACTCTCTAATACAGCGGGGTCACCAAGTAGTGATAAATGCTGTTGTGCAGTGCTTAAGATGCAGGGTCTTGTTTTTTCGGAGGGTGTCTGCAAGTAAGATCCAAAAAGTTCATAAGCATATTTGTTCAGTTCTTTATTGTTATCCATCATAACAGCAATGTTATAATCAACATCATCGCTCATTAAAGACTGCCTTATGTTTTTGATGCTTTTGCCATTGCAAAGTTCATTAATGAATAAAGCACTCAATAGCTCCGTTGCTTTATTGTCCCAATAAGGATCAGAAGCCAAACTAGATGTATTGCCTTGTATTGCTTTGGCCAGCATCATACCTTCCTGTTCTACCGGCAGACCCGGTAGTGCCGTTTCCAGTGGGTTGAATTTGTCAGGATTTTGAGTGATGATTTTAAAAGGATCTATTATATATACCGGCCCAAACTTTTCTCTTGCCTTTGCCGTTACCTGTGCGGCTTCACCTTTTGGGTCAAGGAGAATAAGGCTGCCCGTGTAAGTGAGGCATGTAGGAATTATATTGCTTCTCCCCTTACCGGCACCGGTAGGTGCAATAGTCAACAAATGAGCATCACCATGGTATTCTATAGGCCCCTGCTCATCATTTACAACCTCATCAATACTTTTAAATCCAACCTTGTTCGCAACTTTTTTGTTGGGAAGGCTGTGTCCAATTGTAATCATTTTCTTTAGGGTTTTTGAATTATAAAATAGGCCCCTATAATTAAATTGAAATTTTACAATTTGGATTATGTCGGCCCTATAATACATATAGTGCCAGTAAAGTATTTTACTGATACGGCAATTCTGATTTTAGCAAATGAATCAATGCTATGAGGTACTATTTACAATAGTTTCAACTTAAAAATTAATAAATAAAAATTTTGAAAAGGACTAATTCCTTTTACTAAATTTAAAATATAGTTTCAAAATATAAAGTGTAGAAAATCCATTTACCAAAAAAGTAAATCAGAGGCTAGAATTGCCATGAAATATAATAGGAACTTGCTTTTTGTTGGTTATATTCATATTTTATCTGGCTTGCAGGTTCCTTTTTATCTTTATTTATCAATCCCGATTCAATCATATTTTCCAGTAAAAAATTTATTGCTGTCAGTTTGTCGCTATTATTCTCATTTTGAGCATTTTGGCTTTGAGTGTATAATTTAGTAATCATGGATTTTATACAAACTCTCACCTTTCTTTGTTTCGCATCGTTAGGATCTAGCTCTGTTAGACTACGTAAACATCTATGAACCCCGTTTTCGTAATCCTTTGTTGTTATTTTGGCTTGTTTCAATCCATTATCTAATTCATTTTTATCTATGGAGAAATATACTGACTTTAATTCTATCAACTTTTTAAATTGCTCCGTTATTTCGTTTTGAAATGAGCTGAAGTTTTTAATGAAATCTTTTAGTTTTCGGTTTATAAAAATATCCATTAGAACCAGTGAAATAAAAAATGCGTTGTTGAAATCTTTATTTTTTACCCAATAATTGCTTTGTAATTGATTGCTGTATGTAGTCGTAAAACTTTTTATGGTTTCAAGGATTTCCACAGATGTATTTGTAAGATCAGATTTTGCCTCATTAATCTTTATAAGATTTTTAGAATTTGTAGATTTCGTTTCATGAATTTCCTTAATCTTAAATCCGCAAGACTCAAAAATGAGTTGAGGAGTATATCCACCTGTAGCGTCTGTTTTTGATTGATTCTTCAGTAAAAAAAGTAAAATGCGAAACCCGTCAATTTGATTTTTATTACCCCTGCAGGTTTCTTTTGAAATTATTTCCTGATTATTTATGGTTAGGCTTACTTCATCATTTTCTACTATTAATTTATTGGGGGGGATAAATGTTGATTTTTGTTTTAAGTCATCAATAGTTTGATCAAATACTTTTTTAAATTGTTGTACTGCATTATCGAGACTTTCCAGATTTAAGTGAGAAAGACTTGCTGATACAGCATTGTAAGCTCTCACCTCTGCAGTTTTTCTCAACTCCCAGTTTTTGTGCAACAAGTTAAAGAGTCTGCAAACCAGTCGTGATGATTGTTTGCTATTGGCTTTAAACATTTCGGAGGTGTGAATAAAAGGCATTGAAGAAGTTTCCTGATGCTCAAGATCTATGTAGCTAAACGAAGTCAGTCTAAATGAAATGATATATCTACCTTTTAGTAATGGTAATTCATAAACGACCGGATCAAATCCTTTAATGGGCCAACCTTCATAGTAGTTAATCTCACTGCCATGGTTAATATTAAAGCTATACGGTAATAGTATTTTGCAAAGTTCATCAACAAACAGTTGAACAAATTCTGCTTCTTCCATGACTTCATTGTTTTCCTCTAAATGAAGCGTTAAAGAGTCAATTAACCTGTAGTACAAAAATTTAGAAATTGCATCCCGTGACCGGGTGTATATTAACCGAAGCATCCTGTCTCTGTTTCCACTTATGCAATCATAGTCTATTGCCAGTAAAATGCCTGGAGTAGAGAGTATGGGCAGCGGTATTATAGCTACTTTTTTGCAACCTGACTTAAATAGTATTTGCTCGTAAGTGCTTTTGTCCAATTGACCTTCAACTGCTTGTTTTATAAAATTATTCCAGGTTGTAGTTCTACCACTAAATTTAATATTTTCATGATCATAGTTAATTACATTTTCTGTTGGAACATCATATTCAAAGTGGTGGTCACCTGCATTGTTGAGGAAGAAATTTTTAGAATGCCACATTTCATTATAGGGCTGATTTGAATTTAGTTTTTCAAAAAACTTCATTGCGGTTTGTTCTCCTCCAGTAAATTTTTGATTAAATATTTCTGTATTTTTTCTTAGCGGAAATACTTTAACCAATAACTCGCTATTAACCTTGTCTGTAAAAAATAGTAAAGCACCACCTTCTGATTTTCTTATGGTATCAATGCTGCAAAGAAAACTTCTTAATGATTGAATAACCTCTTCAAAATTAGTATCAAGACCGTCAATATATCTTTTTGGAAATTGCATGCTTTTGAAATTTGTGGTATATAAAAATACTCAACACTTTATTTTAATCAGTCATTTTGTAATTTATTTATTCACAATTTTGCATAATACTATTGAAATCAGGTTTTTTGAATAAACAGGATATTTTTAAGCCAACTAAAATGAGTAATAATAAGACAACAGTGTTTGAACTGAAAGTGATAAAAAGCCTACTTACTTACTTTTTTATTCTCTATTCGTTTCAATCATTTGCACAACTGCCCAAAGTTGTAGGAGGCTCTATCAATCGAATAGACAGTTTTCCATCAAAATATGTCACTCCCCGAAACGTAGATATATGGTTTCTCTATGGATATTCATCGGGGAAAAAATATTCGGTGCTATACATGCACGATGGGCAAATGCTGTTTGATAGTGCAACTACATGGAATAAACAATCATGGGATGTTGATGATATTTTGACCAAACTATTAAAGGAAAAAAAGATCAAGGATGTAATAGTGGTGGGCATTTGGAATGGAGGCGCAACTAGACATGCTGACTACTTTCCGCAAAAGCCTTTTAAAACATTGTCACTTGCAGAGCAGGATTCAATCTACTTTTCTAAAAGAACAAATGGTGCATCAGTTTTTAATGGTTACAATATAAAATCTGACAACTATCTTAAATTTCTTGTTAAAGAATTGAAAGTCTACATTGATAAAAACTATTCCACCTACCGCGACAGGAAAAATACTTTTATTGCCGGCAGTAGTATGGGCGGCCTTATTTCTATGTATGCCATTTGCGAATATCCAAATGTGTTTGGCGGCGCGGCATGCTTAAGTACACATTGGCCCGGCATCTTCACTCTTGAAAGCAATCCAATTCCTACTGCTTTTTTGGGTTATTTAAAAAAGCATTTACCTAAACCCAAAAATCATCGCATTTATTTTGATTTTGGTGATCAAACTTTGGATGCTATGTACCCTGCATTGCAGGAGAAAGTGGATAACGTAATGGTATCAAACGGATTTACTTCTAAAAATTGGATCACAAAATATTTTGCAGGAGATGATCATAGCGAAAAAGCGTGGAGTAAAAGATTTGATATTCCCTTGTTATTTTTATTGAAAAATTGAACTTTTTTTACGAAGAAGCTACATGAAATATTCATTTAATAAACAGTTTCGTAATTTTAAGTGTTAGGGTACAGATTAATTTCATAATGAAATACAATTTCACGAATAAAGATGGGTTGGGAAAGATATTGCTTCATAAAGGGGAAGCAGAATTTGAACGCATTTTTAAGCAGGATAAAGATGAGAAGAAGCTATATACCATAGTTTGGAACAATGGGGTTAAGCAATTTGTAGTTATAGATGAAATTCAGTTCGAAATGGGGGAGCATGCTATTTTACCTATAATGATGGACCAGACTTTTCATTTTGAAAAACCAGAAAATATTATTGCATGGCAGTTTAATCGTGAGTTTTATTGTATTGTAGATCATGATGCAGAAGTGGGTTGTGTTGGATTTGTTTTTTATGGCCCGTCACCCACCATGTTTATAAAGCCCGATGTTGATTTTTTAGAAATGCTCAATAGATTACTTGAAGTATTTGAAGAAGAGCTTTTATCAGAAGATGAAATTAAGGGTGAAATGTTAAGGATGTTGCTTGTAAGACTAATTATACAAATTACCAGAATTGCAAAAAAGCAATACATTGATCCTAAACAATTACCTGATGATAAGTTTAAGCTTTTACGACAATATAATTTGTTGGTGGAAATTCATTTTAAACAACAACATCAGGTACAGTTTTATGCCGGGTTATTAAACAAATCTCCTAAAACAATTTCTAATATTTTCACATTGTACAGCAAGAAAACGCCTTTGCAGGTTATTCAGCAAAGGATTGTTGCCGAAGCAAAGAGATTATTTTTGTATACTGATAGATCAGTAAAAGAAATAGCGGACGAACTGGGATTTGAAGATGCAGCACATTTCAGTAAGTTTTTTAAAAAATGCACTTCACAAAATCCTTCGGAATTTAAAAAAATATCACAAGTTATAACTTAGGGAAAAATATACAAATCTTCGGGAACTATATCTATTGAATGCCGTCTGAAATGATGGCATTTTTGCTTTGTAATAACCAAATAACAAAAACATGAAAAAAAGATTGATTGCTTTAGTTGCCATTCTTATGATGCTTAACATTGGTTATGCTCAAAACAACTTACGGTTTAAACATTTTAATCTGGAAAAAGGTGTTGCCGTTCAAGGTTACGATCCGGTTGCATATTTTACTCAAAACAAAGCAGTAAAAGGAAACAAGCAATTTGCAACCATTGCGGAAGGGGTTACGTATTATTTTTCATCTGTTGCTAACAAAGAGCTATTTAAAAAAGATTTTAAAAAGTATGAGCCTCAATATGGCGGTTGGTGTGCTTATGCTATGGGGGCAACTAATGAAAAAGTAGAAATTGATCCTGAAACTTTTAAAATTACCGATGGGAAGCTTTTTCTGTTTTATCATTCATGGACAAACAATACTTTACCTAAATGGAATAAGGATGAAAATAGTTTACATGGAAAAGCAGACAAAAACTGGGCATCACTTTATCATTAACAATAAACGACTATTAAAAATGAGTAGTAGTATAAAATTTAAATCCATTCTTTCATGGTTTTTGAGAATTGTAGTAGCAATAATTTTGTTGCAAACGCTTTATTTTAAATTTACAGGACAGCCAGAATCTGTAGAATTATTTACAAAGCTTGGCGTAGAACCGTGGGGAAGAATTGTAACAGGAATAATGGAATTAGTTGCAAGTATTTTATTACTCTTGCCTTCTACAATTTTCGTTGGTGCCTTTTTAGCCGTTGGCCTCATGTCGGGTGCAATACTATCGCACCTTACAGTGTTGGGTATAGAATCTAAAGGTGATGGGGGGCAATTATTTACTCTTGCTATAGTTGTTATGTTATGCAGCCTTATAATTTTGATTCTTCACAAAGAGCAGGGAATTGCAATATTTCGTAAGTTTATAAAAAATGGAAAATGATTGTAAAATTTGTATTAGGAGTTTCTATCGGGTTGGCTGTTTGTAATCAAACAATTGCACAAGGATGTAGCGATGCAGGTTTTTGCACTATTGCAGGTTTTAAGCCAAATAGCAGCAAGGATACCTCAAAGGGTAATAAACAGAAAATAAGCATTATAGCAGGTAACGGGGTGGGTGATGAAGAAGTTTATGTATTTACCCCTGCTATTCAGTATGACAATCAGTTAAATAACCAATGGGCAATTCAGGCAAAGCTTACAGCAAATTATGCTTCGGGAAATTTAGGTTCTGCATCAGGTTTAGGAGATGTTTTTCTGGCTACAACATTTACCCCAACGCATAAAGGCAAATGGAAAACAGGGATTATATTGGGAACTAAGATTCCCTTAAATAACAGCAACTTAAAAGCAGGCAACAAACCTTTACCTATGCAGTATCAAAGTAGTTTAGGTACTGTTGATGTAATAACTGGCTTAACCTTTACTAACCAAAAATGGTTGATTGCAACTGCCCTGCAATTGCCATTAACGGGTGCAAATGGTAATACATTTTTACCCGCATATTGGAATAATTCAGATGCGGATAAGTATATTTCATCTAATGATTTTAAAAGAAAGCCTGATGTGCTTGCACGTATAGGATACGAGATTAGTTTTCCCCAGAAATGGAAATTCAATATAGGATTATTGGGCATTTATCATTTAGGAAAAGATAGTTACATTAATGGAAGCGTAAGTAACAAACCAATAGAAATAAATGGTTCAGACGGACTAACCTTAAATGGAACATTTGCTGCATGGTATGAAGCTGGTTCAAAACTTACATTTGGTGTAACAGCAGGTACGCCCTTCGTCGTAAGAGATGTAAGACCTGATGGCCTCACACGCAAATTTGTATTTTCACCTGAAGTAATATTTCACTTTTAATAACCTTACTATGAAACATGTAGTGTTCCTATTGGCAGTTTTCTTGATGATTACTGCCTGCAAAAAAGAAACAAATGCTCCTACTACAACCCTTAATGAAACTGTAGATACTTCTGCAGTTCTTAAGTACAAAGGTAGTTTTGCCAATGGCCCTTATGGTACAGTTATGGGTGATGCAGAAGTTTATAAGAAGGGTGACGTGTTTACTGTAAGGCTCACGAATTTTATTTCAAACAATGGGCCGGCTTTGCATGTTTATTTAAGTAAAGAAGCAATGCCTGTAAACTATATAGATTTGGGTGCATTAAAATCTACAAATGGTAATCAGGTGTACGAAGTCACGGGTATGCCTGCATTTAGTGAATATAAATTCATATCCATCCACTGTGTTGCTTATAATCATTTATTTGGATCTGCCCTTTTAAAATAAGTTATTGCCATGATATTTATTCAGTTATCACAACAACTAAATTCACTTAGCAACCTGCTTTCAAGTTTGCGTGATGAACATTACACACATAAAATAGAGCACCTTGGAAATGCCAGTATTGGTGGCCATACACGGCATATAATTGAGTTGTTGCAATGTGCCATTGCAGGCTACCATATTGGTGAAGTTGATTATATAAACCGCACAAGAAATTTAGAAATTGAAAATGACAGGATGCTGGCAATAAGCAGGATTAGTAAAATATTGCAAGAGGTTGAAATGCCCGAAAAGGAACTTAGTTTATTTGTGGAGCAAGTGGATGATCTGAAAGATTGTACAGTGAACACTACTTTTTTTCGTGAAATTGTTTATAATACAGAACATGTTATTCATCACCTTGCATTAATAAAAGTCGCATTAATAGAAATGAAACTTGATATTGTTGAATCAGATTTTGGCGTTGCCTATTCAACTATTCTATACAAGGCTTCTGCAAATGCCTGAACTAAAATGCAGTGTGAAGAAGTGCATTCCTGTAATTAGTTTTTAGTAAGTAAACTTTCAAAGATATTTTTTTGGTAAAAATTTGATTCATGTGTACAGTTGTATTTATTCCTGAAAATGACAAATTCTATTTTGCATCATTGCGAGATGAAAGCCCTTTGAGAAGCAAGGCTTTGCTACCTGAAATAAATAAATCAAATG
>JANPGE010000014.1:0-11137 GCA_031423805.1 Segetibacter sp.
CCACTATATGTTACAGAAATAAGTTCTTTTCAGTTAGATGATATTAAAACGTTCAGACCGGATATAGCAATACTATTAAACATAACAGAAGACCATTTAGACAGGTACGATTACAAATTTGAAAATTATATAAACAGCAAGTTCAGAATAATAGAAAACCAAACAGCCGAAGATTATTTCATTTACAATTTGGATGATGAGGTAATCACAAAAAAGCTGGAAACACTAACCTTACATTCAAACCCATTGCCATTCTCCATGAAACAAGAAGTAAAAAAAGGGGCACACATCCGGGGAGACCAGATGATGCTAAGAATTCAGGAAGAACGAGTGACTATGAGCATTTATGATTTTGCCCTCAAGGGTATACATAATCAACACAATACTATGGCAGCAGGCATTGCAGCTTCGCAGTTGGGCATACGTAAAGAGAAAATAAGAGAAGCTGTCAAAACTTTTGAAAGCCTTGAGCATCGTTCAGAATACGTAGCTACAGTTCGTGGTGTTGAATTTGTTAATGACAGTAAGGCTACCAATGTAAATAGCACATGGTATGCTTTAGAAAGTCTAAATCCTCCTATAATTCTCATTTTAGGTGGAGTGGACAAGGGCAATGATTATTCGTTGATTGAAGATTTGGTAAGAGAAAAAGTAAAGGGTATAGTATGTATGGGGCTTGACAATAAAAAAATCCTATCATTTTTTAAAAACATAGTTACAAATATTGTTGAAACAAAAAGTGCGGAGGAAGCTGTACAAGCAGCATTTGCATTATCAACAAAAGGAAATACAGTTTTATTAAGTCCGGCATGTTCAAGTTTTGATTTGTTCAAAAACTTTGAAGAAAGAGGCAGAAAGTTTAAAGAAGCTGTAAAGGCTTTATAAAAAAGCGATTGAATTAAATAAAAAATAGCAATAAAAATATGGCTGCATTTTTCGATAAACCATTTTCTGAAATGCCTTCTGTAGAAGGTGTTAGCGGCGGTTTATTGCAAAAAACCAAAGGCGATAAATATATATGGGGCATAGTAGTATTGTTGGCCATAACTTCTCTTTTGGTAGTGTATAGTGCTACGGGGTCGCTTGCATATAGAATGTACAAAGGCAATACTGAGATTTACCTGTTTAAGCAGTTTGCATTTATAATGATTGGTATGGCGGTTATCTATTTTGCTCACCGTATTAACTATACATTATACTCGAGGATTGCACTGTATCTCTTTTTGATAGCAATACCATTAATGATATTTACCTATCTCTTTGGGCAAACTATTAATGAAGGTAGCAGATGGATAAAGTTACCTATCATTAACATGACAATCCAAACTAGTGATTTGGCAAAGCTTGGACTATTTATGTATCTAAGCAGACAGCTTAGCCGTAAGCAGGAAGTCATCAAAGATTTTAAGAAAGGTTATTTGCCATTGATCGTACCCTTGGGTATTATATGTGCATTGATAGCACCAGCAAACTTATCAACTGCATTGCTTACTGCTGCAACAGGATTGTTGCTTATGTTTATTGGTCGTGCAAGCATTAAACATATTCTTGCAACAATCGCTATAGGGTTAATACCGGTTTTTATTCTTATTTCTATAGCAGTTGGCACTTATGAAAAAAAGTCTGAAGCAACCATTCATAAAAGTGCTGCTATTACAGAGTTAAAATCACACGGTAGAATAGGTACCTGGATAAGGCGTGTACAGGATTATATATATGCAAGTGCAGATGAAACGCCATATCAGGTTCAGCAGGCGAAAATAGCAATCGCCAAAGGTGGGGTAATTGGTGTTGGCCCGGGTAATAGTGAAGCTAAAAATTTTATGCCTCACCCATATAGCGATATGATTTATGCTGTAATTCTTGAAGAGTATGGACTTTTTGGAGGAGCAGTTATCATATTTGTTTACCTGGTTTTTTTGTTGAGATGTATAAGCATATTTAGAAGATGCCCCTTTGCATTTGGTGCTTTTCTTGCTTTGGGTTTAAGCTTTACTTTAGTTATACAAGCTATGGCAAATATGGCTGTAGCAGTCAATCTTGTCCCTGTTACAGGTGTTACCCTGCCTTTGGTAAGTATGGGTGGAAGTTCATTCTTGTTTACTTGTGCTGCAATAGGTATTATATTAAGCGTAGCAAGAAATGTAGAACAGATTGAGGGCAAAGGTACTTTTGAAAATACCCCAACAAATAAACCTGTGGGTGGATTTGAAAGCTTTGGAGACAATCAAACTGTAAAAGAGAAACGGGCAACAGAAGATGTATTAGAAACTGCAGTATAAATATTGAAGTTAAAGTAGAAACGGGTTTTTAAAAGTTGATAAACGGAGTTGGCAGAATTGATGAATAAAATAATAATTGCTGGTGGAGGTACTGGCGGACATATTTTTCCTGCAATAGCAATCGCAAATGCGATAGTAAAATTGCAACCTTCAACAGCTATATTATTTGTTGGGGCTTTGGGAAAAATGGAAATGGAAAAAGTACCGCAAGCGGGTTATGAAATTAGAGGAATAGATATAGCGGGATTCAATCGTAGTTCTTTGATAAAAAATATAGGTCTGCCTTTTAAGCTTGTGAAAAGTTTTTTCCAGGTAAGAAAAATCTTAAACGAGTTTAAACCTGATGCTGTAATTGGTGTAGGCGGTTATTCAAGTTTTCCTGTGTTAAAGCAAGCTCAAATGAAGGGTATCAAAACCTTTATTCATGAGAGTAATTCTTTTGCAGGTAAGTCTAATATACTCTTAGGAAAAAATGCATCCAAAGTTTTTGTTGCAACAGCGGGTATGGATAAATTTTTTCCAATAGATAAGATTTTGATCACCGGAAATCCTGTAAGAAATTCTATTGCACATTCTACTGTTAGCAGAGAAGAAGCATTGCGGTTCTTTCAGCTTGAAACAAACAAGGTAACTGTTTTGGCAGTTGGTGGCAGTCTTGGTGCAAAGAGTATTAATGATGCATTGGCAAACAAGATAGACAGCTTTGCATTGCACAACCTGCAGCTCATTTGGCATACTGGTAAATCAACTGCAGGGCAGTATCAGCAACGGGCTAAGGGTTTGACAAATGTTTGGGTTGGTGATTTTATAACGCAAATGGAGTTAGGATATGCTGCTGCAGATATTGTGATATCAAGAAGCGGGGCTATGGCTGTTACCGAAATGTGCGTTGCCGGCAAGCCGGTAATATTTGTTCCTTACCCACATGCTGCTGAAGATCATCAAACAGTAAATGCACAGGTATTAGTAAATGAAAAGGCTGCATTGATGGTGAAAGATAATGAAGCAAATGAAAAATTGGTGGCAATGGCCATATCGCTGGCAGAAAATTTAAATCTGCAACAGGAATTGAGAACCAATATTTCACAGTTTGCAATTAAAGATGCTGATGTGATTATTGCTAAGGAAGTATTGAGACAATTATAAAGCTAAACAAACAATAGTGGATATCATAGATAATAAATGAATGACAACATAAACATAACAGACTTAAGGCACCTTTATTTTATTGGTATTGGGGGCATTGGCATGAGCGCTATTGCCAGGTATTTTAATGCAAAAGGCATTAATGTAAGCGGTTACGATAAAACCCCGACAGAATTAACCAAAACGTTAGAAGCAGAAGGTATTGCAATACACTATGAGGATAAGGTTGAATTAGCTCCCAAAGATGTTGATGTTATTGTTTATACACCGGCAATTCCGGTTAATAATACAGAGTTGTTGTTTTATAAAAATAATAATTATCAGGTTTTAAAGAGAAGTGATATCCTGAAAGTAATAACTGAAAGCTCATTTAATATATGCGTGGCAGGTACTCATGGTAAGACTACTGTAAGCACTATGATTGCTCATATTTTAAGACATACCGGTTATGGATGCAATGCATTTCTTGGTGGAATATCGGCTAACTACGGAACTAATTTTTGGAGTAGCGAAAATAATGTTTGTGTTATAGAAGCCGATGAATATGATAGAAGCTTTTTAAAGTTGTCGCCAAATGTTGCAGTGATAACAGCTGTTGATCCAGATCATTTGGATATATATGGTACAGCTGAAGAGTTTGAAAAAGCATTTGTTGATTTTGCAGGAAAAGTAAAGCCTGGTGGTTGTTTGATTTCAAAAAAGGGATTAAAGTGTGAAGGGGAATTACAGTTTTTGTCATCAACTGAACTGATGAATAAGTTGACTTATAGTTTGTCAGATAATAGCGCAAATGTCCATGCAAACAATGTTATAGCAAGTAACGGTTCTTATAAGTTTGATATAACTGGTAAAGATTGGCTGTTGGAAAAGGTGCAATTGAACATGGGTGGATTACACAATATTGAAAACATGACTGCAGCTATTGCTATTGCAAAATATATAGGAATTGAAGATGAGAAAATAAAATTAGCAGTAGCTGATTTTAAAGGGGTAAAAAGAAGGTTTGAATATATTATTAAGAATGATGAACAGGTATTAATTGATGATTACGCACATCATCCTGAAGAGTTAAAGGCATTGATTAATGGTGTGAGAAGTTTGTTTGATAAAAAGCTGACAATTGTTTTTCAGCCCCATTTGTACAGTAGAACTAAAGATCAGGCAGATGGATTTGCTGAAGTGTTGGGAATGGCTGACGAGGTAATTATATTGCCCATATACCCGGCAAGGGAATTACCAATGCAGGGTGTAAGCAGCAATATGATTATTGAAAGAATGAATAACAACAAAGCTAGAGTCTTGGATAAATTGGAATTGATCGATTGGATAAAAGGTGAAAAGCCGGAATTATTGGTAATGGCAGGAGCAGGCGATATTGATGTTATGGTTTATGAGGTAAAGGAAATTTTGACAACTGATTAAGACTATATGCAACAAGTGTGGCGTAAAAGATGGATAAACATAGGCTGGGTAGCACTTGGCGCAGTAACATTGGTTTTGTTAGGGGCAGGGGTTTATAAAAAAAATCATAAAGCCTGTACTGGTATTGAGGTAGCATTTGATGGAGAAGGAGCTAATTTTTTTATTGATGAAAAAGGTGTAGCAGCTATTTTAAAAAGCAATGGAATTACAGAAGGGATAGAAATAGACAAAATTAATTTAAGAGCATTAGAAGGAGTTTTGAAAAACGATCAATGGATTGCAAATGCAGAATTGTTTCTCGACAATAAACAGGTACTAAAAGTACTTGTTCAGGAAAAGGAACCTGTAGCAAGAATGTTTACACCTGAAGGAAGTTCTTTTTATATAGATAGTTCATGCCGGCGTTTGCCCTTGAGTCAGAAGCTAAGTGCACGTATACCAATGTTCACAGGTTTTCCATCAGATAGGGCTATCTTATCAAAACCTGATAGCGCATTACTAGCATCAGCAAAGGAACTGGCTGTTTTTATTCAGGGTGATGAGTTTTGGAAAGCGCAGGTTGCACAAATAGATATTACACCTGATGGTTTTGAAATGATACCAACAGTTGGAAACCATATTGTGCTGCTCGGTAAGGATAATGATTTTCAGAAAAAGTTTGACAGGCTTTATAGCTTTTACAAACAGGTATGGACAAAAGTTGGTTTTGAGGCTTATGAAAAACTTGATGTAAGATTTGATGGTCAGGTGGTAGCTACAGTAAAGGGTGCAAAGACAAGAGCAATTGTAGATAGTGCTAAGGCAATTGAAGTTATGGAAAATCTAGTTGCACAAGATAAGCCTGATATAGTAGATGAAAATAGTTCACCTGCAAAAGTTGCTGTTATTCCCCATGCCATTATTAAAAAGGATACGGTAACTAACAGACTTGTTGTGAGGGCAAAGCCAATTGCAGTAATGCCAAAACCTAATAATAAAGTTTTGCCAAAAGCAAATAACAAGCAGGTTTCACAGGTAGTGGCACCTAACAAACATGAATTAACTGAGGAAGAAGATAAAATAAAAAATGAAGCTATTGTAAGGTCAATACAACATAATACGAAAGATAAAATGAAAAATAACCCGGTATTAAAATCACCTGTTAAAAAGGCAGTTAAACCGAAAGGCGCAAAAATAAACGGACAACACTAAAACATAGAAACACACTAAAACACACAGATATGAACACCAACGAAGCACCCATCATTGTAGGACTAGACATAGGCACTACTAAAATTGCTGCCATTGCAGGTCGAAAAAATGAATTTGGCAAACTCGAAATTTTAGGCTTTGGCCGTGCTAACAGTACAGGCGTACAACACGGTCAGGTACTCAACATTGAGCAAACAATCAAAGCTATACAGCAGGCTTTGAAGAACTGCTATGAGTCTAACCCCGACCTTGAAATAAGCGAGGTGTATGTGGGTATCGCAGGCCATCACATCAAGAGTTTGCAAACACGTGGAGACATTGTGAGGCAAGATTCAGAGATAGAAATTACTATGGCTGAAATAGAACAGTTGATAGAAAATCAACGTAAAACATTTATTCCAGCAGGCGATCAGATTATAGATGTGATACCACAGGAATTTACAGTTGATAACATTCAAAACATATCAAACCCTATTGGGTATAATGGAGTAAAAGTTGGTGCCAACTTTCATATCATTACCGGCGATAGAAATGCTATACGCAACATAAACCGTGCAGTTGACAAAAGTGGTTTAAAAACAAAAGACCTTGTATTACAGCCTTTGGCATCTGCTGCTGCAGTTATGAGTGAGTTAGATATGGAAGCTGGTGTAGCTATATTGGACATTGGTGGAGGAACCAGTGACCTTGCCGTTTTCTACGAAGGAATATTAAAGCATACAGCAGTAATTCCTTTTGGCGGAGAGAATATTACCAATGATATTAAGACAGGTTTAGGCGTATTGAAAGCACAGGCTGAAGCTATGAAGGTGCAGTTTGGTAGTGCTTTATCAGATGAAGCTAAAAGCAACGCATACATTACAATACCTGGTATGAATGGTATGCCTGCAAAGGAAATAAGCGTAAAGAACCTTGCAAATATTATACAGGCAAGAATGAGTGAGATACTTGATTTTGTTACCTATCATTTAAAGCAGGTTGGCTTAGATACAAGGGTACTCAATGGTGGTATTATACTTACCGGTGGAGGATCACAATTGAAACATTTAATTCAGCTTACAGAGTACACAACCGGATTATATGCACGTATTGGTTTTCCTAATGGCCATCTTTCTGCTAATCATATAGATGAGCTTAAGAAACCAATGTACAGCACTTGCATAGGACTTATCCTTAAAGGCTACAGCGATTTTGAACACCGCTACAAAGAGTTTGAGAAAACCTATAAGAAAGTACCTGTACCAGAAAATCTTGTGAAAGACGCAGTTTCAAATATGCAACCTGTTGAAGCTACTCAATTGATAGAAGAGAAGCCAATTGCAGCAACTGTAAATGCTCAACCAAGAAAAGTAATGAACAAGTTCTGGGATAAATTTAAAAACAACTTACTTGAACTCTTCAAAGAAGAAGGAGACAAGGACTTATAAATAATTATGAGTTATGAATTATGAGTTGAACATTTTTTATTTAAAGGGGATGCTCATTAGACAACTTTTATGCTCAATATGAAAACAAAACAGTTACAAAAAATGATTCATGCTGCTATGAAAGAATACAGTACAAGTGAGTCCCGAAGTGTAATCGGGATTTTGATAACACAACAGAAGCTTAATTGTAAAACAAATGCCGGTTCAAAAATAAAGTAACGCAGACAAATAATAATATCTGGACTCATAACCCATAACTCATAATTCAGAACTCAAAATTCATAATTACTAACACACACATAAATTCTAAAAACATGATTCACTTTGATTTACCAAAACAGAAGTCATCTATCCTTAAAGTGATAGGTGTAGGTGGTGGAGGTGGCAACGCCGTAAATCACATGTATGGTCAAAGCATTGATAGTGTCGATTTCATTATCTGCAATACTGATGCACAGGCACTTGCCAATAGTAAAGTGCCCAATAAAATACAGCTTGGCCCCCACCTTACACAGGGTCTTGGTGCAGGCGCCAATCCCGAAATTGGTAAGCAGGCAACCGAAGAAAGCCTTGAAGAAATTAAACGCATACTTGAGGTGAATACCAAAATGGCATTCATTACCGCAGGTATGGGTGGTGGTACAGGTACCGGTGGTGCACCCATTATTGCTAAGATTTGTAAAGATCTTGGAGTGTTAACGGTGGGCATAGTAAGTACACCTTTTACCAACGAAGGACCAAAACGTATGCGTCATGCAGAAGCGGGTATTCAGTTACTTCGTGAAAATGTAGATACGCTTCTTGTCGTGAGCAACGATAAATTAAGGCACCAATACGGCAACCTGAAAGTAAGAGAAGCTTTCAGCAAAGCTGATGATATACTTGCTACTGCGGCAAAATGTATTACTGATGTAATCACCAGTAATGGTCAGATAAACGTTGACTTTGCTGATGTATGTACGGTAATGCGTAACGGTGGAGTAGCTATTTTAGGTAGCGCTACTGCCGAAGGTGAAGACCGTGCTCAACGTGCTATAGAAGATGCAGTCAACTCTCCATTGCTCAACGATAGCGAAATACGCGGCGCAAAATGGATATTGGTTAATATCACTTCTGCAGAAGGCGATCATGAAATTACCATGGACGAAGAAGATACCATAATGAGCTATCTCCGTCAGGAAGCAGGTGAAGATGCTGATGTTATAAAAGGTATTGGATTCGATGATTCTTTAGGAGCAAGAGTGGGCGTGACTATTATTGCTACAGGGTTTGAGCACAAAGATCCATTCAAGGCATCTGAAAAACCTGTAGAGCAAAAGAAGCCTGAAGAGAAAATTATTCTACGCCTCGGCGGCGAAATTCAGGAGGAGAAAAAGACCTATACTCAACCTTCATTAGCCTTAGAAGAAAAGGATCTATTTGCACCTGTTATGGTAGAAGAACATGTTACTTCACCCGCTGTAATACAACCTGTCCAACAATATTATAGCCAGCCACAAGTTCCCGAGCCGCAACCAGTTGTGGAGGAAACTACCGAAGGAACTGTATTTAGATTTGAGTTGCAACCACAGGTTGCCGAAGTTGTTGCCCCTGTTTTACAACAGCAGCAACAAACTCAATTACCACAAAATAGTAACGATAGTAACAATAACCCTGCTGCGCATACAGGGGCCAATTTTCTTGCAAGACCATCCAATATTTATGCACCAAAGACCACAGACACCCCCCCATCCAGCCCTATTCAAAATCCTTCTGTACCCGAGCCAGGTTTTCCGGAACTTGAACTTAAGTTGGTAATGAAAGAAGATGAAACACCAGAAACGGCGGATGTACAGAATCATTTTCAGACAGCTATCGTGTCACAACAATCTACAGAGGAACCGGCGATGCTGGACGATGTAGAGGAACAGAAACGCAGAGCACATGAAAGGATACAAAAGTTGCGCAACTTATCCTTCAATATGAGCAATGCGGACACAACCGGCGATTTTGAAACTGTGCCTGCTTACATCCGCCGTAATATGGAGCTGTTTGGCAACACGCTTACTTCTGCAGAAAATTTCTACAGCAAGTACACCGTAAAGCCCGATGAAAATGACAAGGGACAAATCAGTTCCATCAATACATTTTTAGATGGCAAAAAGCCAGATTAAATAGTTGAACAAAGCTCACACCGGTTGGTGAACTGGTATGAGTTTATAGATTGTGTGTTTTAGTTGTTAACCCCCGCGAATAACGGGGGTTTTTTATTGTCCGGGCTTTATATCCCTGTGAATCATTGTTGCGTCAGTCTATCCCGATTTCTCATCGGGACACTCTTGTACTTTGGTGTAATTCTATTGGGCTTTTCCAACATTGAAAATGAATAAAGCAATCTGGTTCCATCACATAGTAGAGTAGTTTGTTGTTGATTAATTTCCTAACACCTGTTGAACTTCTACCGGAGTTCTAAAACAAAATACTAAATCGGGTTTCTACAAAATTTCAATCTACAAATATTCAACTCCGCTGGAGTTGTTATGTGCAACCTGATTTTCAGACAATGATCATTCTCCGGAGGAGATAAATATTTGTAACAGTAAGAGAATATAAAAGCAATAAAGAACTTCAGAGGAATTTTAAATGCATCACTATTGATTTTTTAAAAAAAATGAATAGCTGCTAATTAATCAACAAATATTCAACTCCGCTGGAGTTGTTATAAGAAACCAATTTTCAATCAATATTCATTCTACGGAGGTGATAAATATTTGTAACAGTAAGAGATCATAAAAGCAGTACAGAACTCCGATGGAGTTCAACATGCATTCACGATTGATTATCGAAATAAAATTTTCTGCTACTATTCAATCTAAAAGTATTCAACATGTCTGAAGTTGTTTTAAGCAATCCAATTTACAGACAATGTTCATTTCTCCGGAGGAGATAAATATTTGTAGCAAAAATTGGATACAATAATGTTAACGAACTCCGGAGGAGTTCCACATGCATTCACCATGCGAATGAAAAAATAGATGATTTGCAGCATTGCAAATTATTAAAAAACAAATTACCTTTCACCTTACATGCCTCCCCATATCATATACATAATGGGCGTTTCCGGCGCTGGCAAAACAACTATAGGACAGTTGTTGTCTACTAAAATAGGCATCCCGTTTTTTGATGCCGATAACTTTCATTCAACAGCAAACAAAGAAAAAATGAAAGCCGGAATACCATTAACCGATGATGATCGAATGGATTGGTTATTGCAACTTCATCAGTTGGTGCTCAAACAATCTATTGCACAAGGTGCAATTATAGCCTGTTCTGCACTAAAAGGAAAATATCGTACCATTTTGGCTAATGACATTAATCCCTTTTGGGTATTTCTGCAAGGTACCTATCAGCAATTGTATGATAGGATTAAAAATAGACAAGGACATTATATGTCTGTTGAGTTGCTACAATCGCAATTGGAAACGTTAGAGATTCCCGTTGATGCGTTTACTTTAAGTATCATGCTAAGTCCTGATGAAATTGTAAATAAAATCATTAGCGTTGCGTTATAAGTCGAAGATAGTCAATTGATTATGATTTTGTTCTTTGAAATATTGTAATTGAGTTTGTTGAAACAGTTGATTTATGGGCATTTTTTCAAAAATGGAGATACTTACTATCTGTAGGATT
>JANPGE010000015.1:0-18055 GCA_031423805.1 Segetibacter sp.
GATGCACTTTTAGGAGCAGTAGAAAAAGGTATAATTACTCTAATAGGAGCAACTACTGAAAATCCATCCTTTGAAGTTAATTCGGCATTGCTAAGCCGTTGTCAGGTATATGTGTTAAAGCCACTGGGGGAAGCGGAATTGAAAGGATTGCTGAAGGAAGTAATGGAGAAAGACGAATGGCTGGGAAAGCAAAAAATAGCGCTAAAGGAAACGGGGGCTTTGATAAATTTATCCGGTGGCGATGCCAGAAAGTTGCTCAATTTGTTTGAGTTGGTAGCCTCCCTAAATCCCTCCGAAGGAGGGACTTTAAAAATAACGAACGCAATAGTGATGGAAGCAGCGCAAAGAAAAGTGGCCCTATATGACAAGCAGGGAGAACAGCATTATGACATCATTTCAGCATTCATAAAAAGTATGCGTGGCAGCGACCCCAACGCTGCTGTTTATTGGCTTGCAAGAATGATAGAAGGTGGCGAAGATGTAAAATTCATAGCCCGTCGTATGGTTATCTTTTCAAGTGAAGATATTGGCAATGCTAACCCCAATGCGCTGTTGCTGGCCAATGCAACTTTTGATGCGGTAAACAAAATTGGTTATCCTGAAAGCAGGATTATTCTTTCTCAATGTGCAATTTACCTTGCTTCATCGGCCAAGAGCAATGCAAGCTATGCAGCAATAGGGGCAGCACAGGCTGCAGTTAGTCAACACGGCGATTTGCCGGTACCGCTGCACATTCGCAATGCGCCAACAAAGCTGATGAAAAATCTTGACTACGGCAAAGGCTACAAATATGCACACTCTTTTGAAGGCAATTTTGCCGATCAGGAATACCTGCCGGATAAGATTGCAGGCAGCAAATTTTACGACCCACAAAACAATGCACGGGAAAATGAACTTAGAAAATTTTTGAAAGATAAATGGGGAGATAAGTATGGGTATTGAGGAGTATCGAGTCTTAGAAATAAATGCTACCAAATGAAAAATTTATCTGCAATAGTGTTGGTAATCATCTTGACCAGTTGTGGTAGGCAAGACGACTTCTATACTGTTACAAAATTGATTGATATACAAGACATCATTGTTGTAAATCAACCCTTTAACTTCAAACTAATTTTGCGGAACGACAGCTTAAATACAATGAAATTTACCATTGACGATACTACTCTGAAATCTTTGTTTTTTGGTTTAGACTTTCTTTGCGAAGACACGTTAATTAGAGCAGATGTTGAAAATCCAATGAGTGAAGTACACAATTATCAAGAGTATTACCTGAATAATGGCGATTCACTTGTTTATAAATTTCAAGGATTATTTAGAGAGACAAAAGAAGGTTTGCAAATGGAAATTAAAGGTTGTCGAAGAGTTTATAAAATTGAAAAAATTGATTGCAAAAACTTGACAATTAATTTTGGTGGAATGTGGATTCCAGGCGATTTTAATCCATTTGATGCAATGGAAGGATACAATTTCAACAAAAAAATAAATGTGAAATTCATTTCCAGTGAAACAGGAAATTCACAGTCAAGATTGAAAAAATAATAACCCCTAAACCAGCAACGCCAACCCCTTTCTTATCCTTTCAATCGTACTCTTAGTTCCGATTAATGCGGCAATGTCAAATACTCCCGGACCAAATTTTCCGCCTACCAACATAATTCTAAATGGCAGTTGTAGTTCACCTACTTTTATGGACTTTTCTTCAGCAGTTTGCTTAAAAAGTGTTTCAATATTTGCAACATTCCATTCTTCACCTTCGAGCAACATTAATTTTTCACAAAGTATATCAAAGAACATAGCCTTCTCTACATTCCATTTTGGTTTTATAGAGGCATCATCTATTGTTTGAGGCAATTGGAAAAAGAAACCTGCCTGTTGATAAAAATCATTTAAAAGAGTGCAGCGGTCTTTTACCAATTCTAATATTTGTTTGAATTTCTCATCGTCTGTAATTGTGATTCCCTTTGCTTCGAAATCTAATTTTACTGTTGATGACCAACTACTAACAGGTAATTTTTTTATCCACTCGTGGTTAAACCATTTTGCTTTTTCATAATTAAACTTAGCACCATTTTTATGAACATGATCCATTGAAAAATGGGCTATCAATTCTTCAAGCGAATAAAGTTCCTGTTCCGTTCCATCATTCCAACCCAATACTGCAAGCATGTTTAGAAATGCTTCAGGAAGAAACCCCAGTTCTCGGAAACCTGTTGTTAATTCACTATTTCGGGGATCTTTCCAGTTCATTGCAAATACAGGGAACCCAAGTCTGTCACCATCCCGTTTGCTCAATTTTCCATTGCCATCGGGTTTTAATATAAGCGGAAGGTGCGCATACAAAGGCATGTCAGCTTCCCAGCCTAAATATTTCCACAATAACAGATGGACAGGTGCATTAGGTAGCCACTCCTCGCCTCTAAAGGCGTGGCTTATCTTCATAAGATAATCATCTACTACAACTGCTAAATGATAGGTGGGCATTCCATCTGCCTTGAGTAAAACCTTATCATCAGTCAAAGAGCTGTTAAAACTCACCTCACCACGAATCATGTCTGTAAATGTCAGCGTTTCATTATCGGGCATTTTGATTCTGATAACATGCGGTTCATTTTGTTGTAAAAGGTTAGCGACTTCATCTGCAGAAAGTGTAAGCGAATTGCGCATTTGCATACGAGAAGCTAAATTGTATTGCGGTGTTGGATTGGTTTCTGATTGTAGCTTTTGCCGCATAGTTACAAGGTCATCCGGAGTATCAAATGCATAATAGGCGTGGCCTTGTTGTACCAATTGCTCGGCATATTGTCTGTATATTGGCTTCCTTTCACTTTGGCGGTAAGGCCCATAAGCTCCACCATGTATAGGGCTTTCATCTGGTATTAGTCCACACCATTTAAGGCATTCCTGTATATAATCCTCGGCTCCTTCTACAAAACGGGTTTGGTCAGTATCCTCTATACGCAAAATAAAATCACCATTATTTTTCTTGGCAAAAAGATAATTGTATAAAACTGTTCTTACACCTCCTAAATGTAATCCACCTGTAGGCGATGGGGCAAAACGAACCCTAACTTTCTTTTCCATAATGTGGTAAAATTAGACACTCCTGAAAACAAAACATAAAAAAAGTGGAATAGAGATTCTGAAGTACAAGTGTGCGACCCCGCAAGATGACGGGGTAAACTGCCAATGAAGCCCATTAGGATTCCTTTTGTCTGGACAATAAAATTATTTGTAGGACCATGAAACAAGTTCGTTATAGCGAATTAGATTATCTCATTTTGCCGTTACCGCAAAATCATCTGCCGGTCAGCATCTAGTCTAACCAAAATAAACAACAGCAACGTAAATGTTAGTAATGAGGATCCTCCATAGCTAATGAGTGGAAGAGGAATGCCAATTACAGGTGCAAGACCAATAGTCATGCATATATTGATAGTAATGTGGAAGAAAAAAATACTGGCTACACCGTACGCATATACCCGGCTGAATGTACTTCGTTGTCTTTCTGCAATCATGACTATTCTGAACAACAATATTGCATATAACCCAAGAAATATAAGACTACCAATAAATCCAAAGCCCTCACCAACAGTGCAAAAAATAAAGTCTGTACGTTGTTCGGGTACAAAATCATAGCGTGTTTGGGTACCCTTTAAATAACCCTTTCCCAATAATCCACCGGAGCCAATTGCTATCTTAGATTGAATAACATTATATTCACTTTGGTTATGACTTTTACCTTTCGTTTTTGATTTTTGCTTTTCTAATTCGGCCCTTTCTTCTAGATTTTGTGGTATGTAGGGTTTACCTACCAAACTGTAAATCCTATCCCGTTGGTAGGGCTTCATAACCTGATTGATCAAATATGGCATAGCAACAGATGAAATAATACTTGCCAATGCCCAAACCGCTATAATTAACCATAACAACAATCTGTTTCTTTTAAATAAACCTCTGGTAAAAAAAATGACAATTGCTGCTAATACAGCATAAACGATAAATAATGTTTGAGGAGAAAATATAAGTGACAAGATTAAAATCACAGCCAAAGTAAACCCTACAATCAAAATAAATGGGGGCAAACCTTCTCTATACATTACAAGAAAAAAAGAAAAGTAAACCAATGCAAGCCCTGTTTCATTCTGGGCTAAAGTTATAATTGCAGGTAACAATGAAATACCGGCACCAATAAGTTGCGAGGATGTTTTACTGAAATCAGTTTCTTGCCTGCTTATATATTTAGCCAAAGCCAAACAAGTAAATACTTTACAAAGTTCTGATGGCTGTAATCTAAAACCACCTAAAACCAACCATGATCGTGAACCTTTAACTTCTGAACCAACAAATAAAGCTGCAATACAAAGTAATATTCCAAATACATAAAGGATATTGGCGGTAGCAGTAAAAAACTTACTATCTGTGAGCAAAATGAATGTTCCAAGTATAGCACATATGCCCACCCATAATACCTGCTTACCGTAATCTTTATTTTGGCTGAATATAGGTTGCCAAATGTTATCGCCCTCTTTATATTCATTGGCAAAAATCATGAGCAACCCAATAGAAACGAGCAATACATATAATATTACCATGCTCCAATCTATACCCTTTGATATTGTATTGTTACTCATTATTGGTAGTATCTTTCTTTGGTTTGGTTTCCTGTGGTAAAATCATTGGGGTTTTTTCCAGGTTAGTTTCTCCACTGCTATCGTTACGATCAGGTTCTGCTTCAGGGTCAAAGGTTGTCTTTTTAGGCACTACCACAGGTTGCTCTATTACAGAATCTACATTTACTTCTTTTACACCCAATTTTGCGTTTTTAATAGAATCTCTTAAATAATACCAATGCTTTATAGCTGCGGGTATAAGATCTGTTTTAGAAACTTTTTCAGATTTTGCCTGACTTCGTGGTGAGAGTGAATCATTAAGATACTTCTCTAACATGAGCGTTGCAATGGGGCCTGCCCAGGTAGCACCATATCCTGCATTCTCTACTACTACAGACACTGCAATTCTGGGATTATCCTTTGGTGCAAAACAGGTAAAAATGGAGTGGTTTTTACCATGAGGGTTTTGAGCAGTTCCCGTTTTGGCACAATACTCAACACCTGGTACGTGCAGAAAATCAGCAGTTCCATAAACTGTAACATCATGCATACCTTCTATTACTGCCTGATAGGATGAGTCCGGTATGTTAGTAACATTATGACGAACCCTGTATTTGGAAAGATAAACCGAATCACCTGCATTTTCATCCTGAATACTATCTACCAGGTGAGGAGTATAGTAATAACCCCTGTTGGCTATTATACTCATCATATTGGCCAATTGCAACGGGGTAGCAGTCATTCTATCCTGACCAATTCCCAAGGTAACTACATTACAACTATTCCATCTTTTGCTGCCACCAAAATCTTTGTTATATCTACTCGTATCAGGAACACTTGCGTAATCTTCGCTTGGTAAATCTATCCCGGTTTTTACTCCTAAACCAAATGAGTTCATGTAAGCCTTCCACCGTAAATAACCTTTTATAGTATTATTATCTTTAGGGTTATCTATTGCCATTCTGAAAATATGCAGGAAATAAGAATTGCATGAGTTCGCTAATGCTATACGTAAATTAGCGGCATGGCCACTACCCGAGTGTGTACACCTTACTTTTATACCATGACAAGCGTAATATGCCCCATAACAACCATAACCAAAGGATGGCGTCATTAATCCTTCGTTCAGTGCTATTAAGGCACCAAGTGGCTTAAAGGTTGAGCCGGGAGGATACTGACCTTTAATGGCTCTGTTATACAATGGCCTGGCTGTATCAAGTGCAAGTTTTGCCCAGTTTTTTCTAAATTCAGATCCTGCCAAATCACCGGGAAAATATGACGGCCCGCTTGCCATAGCTAATATGCCCCCTGTCTTAGGATTTATGGCTACAACGGCGCCTATTTTATGCATCAGCAATTTCTCGGCTAGTTTTTGAAGTTCTATATCTACACTTATATGCAGACTACGACCGGCTTGTGCAGCAGTATCAAAAATTCCTTTTTCGTAACTACCCTGTATTCTGTTTTTATTGTCTTTGACTAAATAGTTAATACCCCGTTGCCCCATAAGTACAGGCTCATAAAATTTCTCCAGACCACTTCGACCAACCAAGTCGCCCATTTGATAGAAATAGCCTGACTTACGAATAATAGCTGTATCAACCTCGCCAACATATCCTAAAATATGTGCAGCAGCTTTGTACGGATAAGTTCTTACAGGTCTGTCAAGCAAATCAAAACCTGAAAACTTATACATATTTTCAGTCAGTTGGGCTTGAAGTTGAGTAGTAATAAAAGGTTCAAAAAGACTTGGTCTGTAACGTCCGTTTTTAATAATAGCCGTAACAATTCTTTTGTTAAATTCTGCTGTGTCTATTTGCAACAAATGGCATAATGCAAATGTATCAGCACCTTTTACCTGCGATGGTGTTACCATTAGGTCAAAACGGCTAATGTTATCCAGAATAGAACGGCCTTTACAATCGTAGATAATACCACGGCTTGGATATGCTATTTTCTTGGTAAGTGCATTATCTTCTGCTAGCTTAGAATATTTATTGGATATAACCTGAAGGTTGAAAAGCTGCCCTAATATAACAAGGAACACAACAATAAAAATACCCTGAATAAATCTTTTTCGGGATTGATTGAATACCGGCATAATGCCTAAAGCTGTTTAAAAAAATTACAACTGCGAAAGTAAATAAGAACTACTGATTGTATGAGATTTTGTTGAAATTATTTGAAGACCATAATTTCTATCTGATTTTTTTGGGAAAAACAATCCAAAAAAAAACTTTTGATAGCAAAAAACCGAACACATTCACTATATATAAATAATCTATCATTTAAAAAACATAAAATTTCAACCATAAATGTGGTTAATGGATAGTAAATACAATTCATTACGTATGCAATTATATATAATTTTATTTTGCAACCTTTTTTTACATAAACCAGTCTTAGAAATGATATTGAAGATTAATTTCATCATATAAATAATTTGAAATTTTTGTGAGGTCATTATTTAACTTTACAAAAAGGGCGAAGCGAAAACCCTAATAAACGAGTAGCATTTTTTGGTATCTTAATTAATTTTTTATGATTACATTAGAAAAGCTTCTAAAAGATTTGAAAGCAGAATCTCTTAATGAGATTGTTGCAGGCGGCAAAAGCAGCGGTAGCCACAAAAGCAGCAAAAGCAGCAAAAGCAGTAAAAGTAGCAAAAGCAGCAGCAGCAGCAGCGGCGGATGTGGATGTCCTCCTCCTCCCCCACCACCTGTTTGTGGAATCTAAATTAATTGCCAATTAATTGAAGCAACAAAAAGGGTTGGGCATTATACCCAATCCTTTTTTAATTCATCCTTATCCAATGATAAAATATAAAAAATCATTAAACATAGAGATAACAGCTGTTGCTGAATGTGAGTTTGATAATATTCCACCCAAATACATTTCAGACTATTTTATACTTTACCATCAATTAAAGCACAGGGACTTCCTAATAAACCCAACTATAAAATTTTTCTTAGACAAGTTTGAAACCCCGCAAACCATAACAGCAGTTATTGAAGACATCAAAAACGAATTGCACTCTGATGATGCTGGTATTGAAAAGGTTTGTATAGATTTTTTTGATTTTTTAGTTGCCCGAAAAATAATTGTGGAAGAAAATGAAGTAAGGCAAATCATTGTGGACGAAGTAGTATTTAATGAAACAGATCACATAAACGGTTTTGTTATTGAAGAAATGATAGCCTCGAGAAAAGAGGTAGAGTTGTATAAAGCTTTAAAAACAGATACTGAAGAACGCTTTGTTTTGAAAGTGCTCAACAAGAAGAAAACAAAAAATGAACAGACGTTTTTATACGAAACAGGATGGCTTGAAAGGGAATATGAATTCCTCAAAAGATTGCATCAGATACCCGAACTCTGCAATACTTATGGTTTTGAGAAAAATGACGATTTTGCTTTTATACAAATGGAGTACATTCAGGGTATATCCTTAAACAGGTTTATAAACAATAATACTGACTTATCGGTTGATAATGCATTGTCTCTCATATGCAAAATACTGGATCCTTTTGCAGCCTTGCACAAAAATCGTTTGATACACGGCGACATACATTCAGCCAATATTTTGATTACAGAAGCAAGAGATGTGCGGATAATTGATTTAGGTTTCTCAAGTGTAGCTGAAGTAGAAAAAGATGAATTGCTAAAATCGGGCGGAGTTACCTATTACATGCCTCCCGAAAGAATAAACATCACCTCCCTGAAAAAGTATAAACGTAAATCTGCAGATTTGTGTTCAGATGTTTATCAGATAGGCGTACTACTATACCTGATTGTTTATAATAAACTACCTTATAGTGGTTTTATCTGGGAGGAGCTTGCAGAAAATATTCAAACAGGCAATACAGATTTTGGAGTTATTTCATATTCAGACTATGTAGTACCTGAAAAGCTTATTGCTATTATGAAAAAATGCTTACAAACTAACCCTGAACTCCGGTATGCAGATGCTGTTGCTTTATTTGATGATTTTAATTTTCATTTTGTAAAAAAGTCTGTAGCCAAAATAAGTTAATAACAATGTCAAAGATTATTGAACAACAACTAAAGCATAATGATTGTGGTATAAGTGCCGCAAAAATTATCTATAATATTCACAACATTGCTGTTAACCGAAATTTTATTAATGAAAATATATTTCTAAACGAACAAGGGTCAAGCATACACGACCTTAAAGACTTTTTTGATGGCCAGCAATTTGTAACTTCATTTAACCTGTTGGATATTAACAGTCTTAAAACAACTCCTGAAATAATTGAAGATAAGCTGCCCTGCATATTACCCATAAAAAGCAAACAAGGTCAGCATTATGTAGTTATTAAAAGCATTTATAAAAAGAAGTTCCAGATAGTAGACCCGGCAGTTGGGCAAATATATAACTGGTCACTTTCTGAACTTATGAACATGGCTTATACAGCCACAGCAAATTATGATTACGTAACTAATAGCCAGTTATTTGAACAGGTTATTATTCAGGAACTTGGCGAATATGGAATTGATGCTGAAGAGGTAGAAGCGAAAGACAAGGCTGAAGTGATGAATAAGCTGACGTACTTTTCTTATATAAAAGAAAACTTTGGGTTTAAAGATACAGAAGGTGAAAAGGCATTTTTACTGGACATTCTACTTAACCAGGAAGTTAATACACTGCCTAAACAATTCAGGACTATAAGGCTAAGCAATGCAAAGCTAAAAATTAAAGCTCCGGTAGTACTTACTGTAAAAAAGGGAGAAGAGGTTAAAATACCAATAGCCACTACAGATGAAGTAAAACCGTTGAACCCATATAGCAGGTTGGTTAAAGAAATGAAGGCATACCATAAACTATGGGGTATCTTCATTATGGCGGCTGTATTTGCAGCTTTTATAGGACAGCTCACCATTTTCAGCAGCCAGATATTAATAGACGACATTTTACCCAGTTACAATTTAAACCTGCTCATTTTATTTGCTATCGGCTTAGGTATATTCCGGATTTTTGTACTTATACTTTCAATGTTTAAATCGTTTATTGCTATACATCTTGCAAATATTTTTGACAACTTTTTCCTTTCATCATTTACAGAAAAGCTAAACACGTTTTCAATCAGGTACATACACTCTTTCAGCAAAGGCGATCTTACCGAAAGGGTTAAAGACAGTTTGAAACTAAAATCTTTCTTTATAAGTTTTTTCACCAGCATACTTATAGATGGTTTTATAGCCTTATACTCTTTAGTTATACTATTGATTATAAGCTGGAAAATAACAATGATTGTGGTGGCAATATTAGTAATATTCATTTTCTGGTTTAAATTGGTTACACCCTACATAAAGGAAAATGAAAAACGCAGGTTTCTTGAAAAGTCAAATATGTTTTCTACCATCTTTGAAAACATAGATGGCTTACAGGTTATTAAATCCTTTAGCCTTGAAGGAACGTTTATGCAACGTCTTGCCCCTAAGATTAAAAGCATATTGAACATCCAGAAAAAAATGAAGTACGTAAGCCTTATCAATTCTGGTGTCATAGACTTTATCATTACCATTGCAAGTATCCTCATTATGGTTTTTCTTTCTCAAAAATCCATTCTTGAAAAGACAATTACAATGGGACAAATCATAACTTTTATTGCATTATCCCGTCAGGTATTTTCTTCGGTTAGTAGCATATTAAACGAAAATCTGGATCTGCAGGAGAACAGTATAATTCTGGAACGTTATTTTGATTTTGGAAATGATTTACACAATAAATCAACTACAGGAATCCATAAAAAGATAAAATCATTCAGCCTGGAGAAAGTTGAGTTTAGAAATGTTTCGTTTCACTATATACCACAGAGACCTGTATTTACAAACCTTAATTTTGAAATTATTAAAGGGGAGAAAATTCAACTTGAAGGTAGCAATGGTGCAGGTAAAAGTACTTTCTGCAAAGTGCTGTCATTGCTGTATGCACCCGATGGTGGAGAGATATTGATCAATAATGAAAAATATGGTTTTTACAACAATGCCATGTTAAGAAAAAGCATTCTCCTGGTTAGCAACGAAGACCTTTTATTCAATGACACATTAGGGTTCAATATTTCATTTGATTACAACACCAATCTTTCACGAATATTAGCATTGGCCAAAGAAATAGGATTTTACGATTTTATAGCCGAAAGACCTGAAGGGCTTGATTATATCATTAATGAGGGCGGAAGAAACCTATCTACAGGGCAACGAAAAAAAATATTGATGATGCGGGCCTTATTATCAGATGCAGAAATTATCATTCTGGATGAAACTCTTTCAGGCATTGATAAAGCTTCTAAAGAAAAGATAGAAGAATACATCAATACACAAACAGAGCGGTCGTTTATCATTATATCACATGAACCGCTTAACCACCTTAAGTTTTCAAAAACCTTAATAATGCAAAATGGAATTGTTGAACAATTACAGCACCAGGGAATATAATTTTACGATTTGGTTTTTCAGATTAATATTAATTATGACCTGCACCATGGTTGTCCTTTTATTTGTGCTGCAGATAAATGAAACCGTAACAATTAACAATGGTGAGATAGTAGCTACTAATCCTCAATCTGACTACAAGGCACCTTATGAAGTACAAATAATCAAAGTTTTTGCAAAAGAAGGTCAAACTGTAAAAGCAGGTGATACACTACTGCTCATGAAAAGCCTGGACTACCAGGAACAATATGCAAAAACCAAAACAGAAATAGTATATCTGCAGAAAAAAATACAATCTGTAAACAGCCTTAGAAGTACTTTGCAAAAAAAGAAAAGTACCATAGATCAGGCCAGCGACATAACAAGTCAAAAATATCAATTGGATATTAACAGGTTGGTTGAAGATATGAAAGCAATGGATGATCAATATGGAATTCAAAAAGAAAAATTTTCGTCTACTACAGAAAAAATGACAGGCGATTCTATTCTATACAAAAAAGACATGCTAAGCAGGTATGAGTACAATACTACAAAAGATGCGCACCTGACTGTAAAAGAAAATCTGAACCTGATGGCCAGTCAGAGAGAAAAACAACTTTCTGAAAAAAACCTGGCCTATAATAATTTTACAAAAGAGCAAAACTCACTATTGCAAACAAAAGTACAACTTGAAGAAAATGCGCAGTCGCTTGTACAGGCAAATATTGATTTTCAAAACCAATTATTACAGGCAAGAGAGGCATTAAAAAAAATTGAAACAGAATTAAGTAAAGAAGCACTTGTAGCTACTACTTCAGGCATTGTAAATTATATTTTCAACACCAAGCAATCAAGCAATGTAATTGCAAAAAGTGAATTGCTGATAAGTGTAGTACCCAATAGTCTCTCCTACTATGCTAAATTAACTATTCCTGAAAAAGAAATGCCCTATGTGAGAATCGGTTTACCCGCCCGGTTAAAGCTTGATGCTTACCAGACTTTTCAAAATGGGGTAATGATGGGCAAGGTTACCTACTTAGCTGAACGAAAAGAGAATCAAAATTTTTACGCCCTTGTTGAATTAAATAATACTGCTTCGCTTCCACTAAAATCAGGATATAATGTATATGGCGAAATTGTAGTAGACCGGTTACCATTATACCGTTATTTTATAAAAAAGATTTTCAAAAAATTTGATAAGGTTTAGCTATCCAACTATGTCAGGCATTACTCGTCATAAACAAATTTGCGCTGTTATTTCATTAACCATTTTTTTATTATTGGGTTATAGTACTATAGCGCAGGATACTCCTGCTTATAAACAACATGAAATTATAGAAATTAATGGAGGTTTAAAAATAGAAATATTAAAATGTAACAATCAAAAAGGAATTGAAGTTTGCGATGTTATTATCTACAAACAAAAACGCCAAACCGGAAAACGAAAAGTAATACAGTCCCAATTTATTAATCAATTAAGGCTTACACAAACATTGGATTCAATCAATGTAACAACTGAAGTTTTGATTACACGAAAATATATTGACAGTTTATTTCTGGCCAAAGACACCACTACAAAAGTACTCCGGACCCGCAGCATACAGATATCAAATATCAGGAAACCAGAGAAAGATAGTATTATAAAGCCTGTACAACAAATAAGGACAAACCCGTCAGTTAATACTAATCAAAACAATGCGGTAGTTGTAAAAAAAGATTCGCTCATAAAAAAAATTCCAACCCAATCAACTATCCCTCCAAAATATATTTCATCAGTTGTAACACCTACAGGTTACTCATTAGATCAATGTTATAAAATAGGATTGTCGCAGAACATAAAACTCAAGCAAGCTAAGAATACGATTGAGTTAGCTACCATTGATAACAAAACTGCAAGGATCAGTTTATTGCCATCCATAAGTTATGATCTTGGCCATTATTTCTCATTTGGTAAAAATATTGATCCTGTGACCAATAATTTTTCATTTGAAACATTTAGTGGCGGATACACTTCATTGAATTTACAACTCATACTATTTGCAGGATTCAAAAAACTAAATGCAATTAAACAAAGTTCATTTCTGATTTCCGCCGCAGAATACAATGAAAAAAAGAATGAACTGGAATTACTTACAAATATAACCATTACGTATGCCCGTATATTACTTACAAATGATGAGCTTAACTTTAAAAGAAACAGCCTCATAAATACAAATAAAGAATTAGAAATAATAGCTGAAAAAATAAAAGTGGGCAGGCTTACCCGCTATGAAAAATACACTTTTGAAGGGCTGCTAAATACGCAAACGTCAGAACTTGTAGGTTTGCAAAACGACTCAATTGCTGCATTGTTAAACCTGAAACAACTGCTGAATTTACCATATTCCCAAAATATTTCTCTAAGCCCGGTTGATACAGCGTTACTCAATGAAATACAACTGGCAAATTTTACTTTGGATGATGTAGGAGATAAAATTATAAAAAATCATCCCTTTGTCAAGCTAGCCCAAATGAACGAGCAAGCTGCCATAGTAAATGAAAAAATAGCAAAGGCTGCTTCACTTCCCTATTTGGCAATAAGTGGCAATATTGTTTCAAACTATAATGCCAACCAAACAGAGAACAATGAAAAGATATCGCTGTCACGACAATTAAATAATAACCTGGGACAGAACATTAATATTAGTCTTAGGATTCCTGTTTTTTCTCAATTGCAAAATTCTAACCGGATAAAAAAAGAAAAAATAAATATTAAAAATGCACAGATGGAAGTAGAAAATGCAAAAAATACTATCCTTACCAACGCAGTGCAACTTATCAATGATTTTAATACAGCTAAACAAAAATACACAGCTACAGCTGCAGCCTTTGACCAAAACCAATTATCGTACGAACTGTACTACGAAAAATACAAGTTGGGCCAAATCAGTTCCGTTGAATTATTAACTGCACAAGACATTCTAAACATGGCCACATCAAAATATCTTCAGGCACGGCTCCAATTATTTTTTCAATATAAAATGCTGGAATTGCTTCAAAAGAATTAGATCTCGCAGGTCTCATTTCATATAAATAATCACCGGTAAAGCAGAGGATTAAACACAGGTGAATATATTGCTATTCAATAAACCTTCGCTATATAAAATGCTCGTTTATTATCCCCTTTTAAAAATCTTAAAAAGGTTGCATCATTTTATGAAAATAAACTGAAAGTTTATGGACAATTTAAGCAAATTTTAATGCAACCTGTCATTGTAATTTTTTAAAGTTATATTAAATTTTACTGTTTAAAGCATTAAATTTCAAGCCGTTAATAGAATATTAATGATCTTCCACTTTATTGTGCTACACAAAAAAAAAAGCAGCAGTTATCAAACATTTATCTACTTTTACAGCGTTAATTTAATTGCTCCAATATCTCTTGGAATAACCAGAATACTGTTTTAGAGCTTTCACCCTCAATCCAAAAACTATTTGTCGAAAGCCATTTAATCCAATGTAATATTTGTCTCTTTTTTATTTATTATAAATTTAACAACATGAAAAAATTTACCAAGCTATTATTTTTATTGTGGCTTACAATTGCCTCTAGCTATGCTTTTGCGCAAACGGTATTAAATACCGAGACATTTCCAAACAGTTTCAACACTGGATTTACAAAGCCAATTAACTCAACGTTTACTGGCTCTACCGGTACATGGTCTGCTTATTCCAACACTTCTTATGGAACTGTTGCAGTAAACAGTGAGTTTTACAAGTCTAGTCCATATGCACTAAAGTTAGTCAACTACATCTCTACGGGTTGTCCTTCGGTAACTTATGCAATTGCGACTTCACCTACTACTAATTGTACAACAAGTTGTTACAGTTCTCTGGTATTATGTTTCAACCTTTATACAGCATGTGTTGTTTCTTCAAACAATGCCTTTATCCTTTATGTAGAAGTATCTAAAGATAATGGTGCAAGCTGGACTACATTATTTGGTCAAACAGCTGCACAGCTTAATGCAAGTTATGGTCAGGGAACATGGAACAGTATCTCCTTAACCTTGCCATCTTCTTTTAATAATTCTTCGTTTAAATATAGGCTGGTTGGTGCCCAAAATGCTAACTGCAGCAGCAACAACTTCTTATTTTTTGATGATATACAAATCAGGGCAACAAATTGCCCAACACTTACATTAGGTAACCTGGTTTGGCTAGATGCTAACGGTAATAATGTAAAAGACGCAACAGAACCCGGAGTACCAAATGCTATTGTTAAATTGTATGCTGATGCTAACAATGATAACCTTGCAGATGGTGCTGCCATAGCTACTACAACCACTAATGGAAGTGGTAACTATACTTTTACCGGTTTATCTGCCGGTAATTATATAGTTGGGGTAATTATTCCTACCAGCTATACAAGAGGTCCATCTGCAACTGCTGATCCAGATGACAATGTTGACAATGACAACAATGCAGTTAATCAGATTGGTGCTAGTACTGCCGGTGGCGAAATGAGGTCTAAAGCCATAACATTATCTGCAGGTTCAGAGCCTACAACCGATGGAGATGACAATAATGGAAACCTTACATTGGATTTAGCCCTATGTCCTGCTCCTAACATACTTTCAGTAGGAAATCTTGTATGGCTCGACCTAAACGGCAACAACATTAAAGATGCAACAGAACCTGCTGTACCTAATGCAACAGTAAAACTATATGCTGATGCAAATAATGATAATGTGGCTGATGGTGCTGCAATTGCAACAACTACTACAAATGGAAGCGGCAATTACGTTTTCACAGGTTTGAATAGTGGAAATTATATTGTTGGTGTTACTATCCCTTCAGGATATACCAGAGGGCCGGCCTCATCTGTTGATGCAGATAACAATGTAGATAATGACAATAATGGTGTAAACCTCATTGGCACAAATGGCGCAGGTGGCGAAGTAAGGTCTTTGGCTATTACGCTTTCTCCATTTACAGAACCAACTAATGATGGTGACGATAACAATGGCAACCAAACATTAGACATTGCTCTTTGCCCGGCTCAAAATCTTCTTTCCTTAGGAAATCTTGTATGGCTTGATCTTAACGGTAATAATGTAAAAGATGCAACAGAACCTGCTGTTCCAAATGCAACAGTAAAATTGTATGCAGATGCAAATAATGACAATGTAGCAGATGGTGTTGCCATTGCAACAACAACTACAAATGGAAGTGGCAATTATGTTTTCACCGGTTTAAATAGTGGAAATTACATTGTTGGTGTTACAATTCCTACAGGTTATACCAAAGGTCCGGCATCAACAGTTGATCCTGATAATGACGTTGATAATGATAATAATGGAGTAAACCTCATTGGTGCAAATGGAGCCGGTGGCGAAGTAAGGTCATTGGCTATCACCCTTACACCATTTATTGAACCTACAACTGATGGTGACGATAGCAATGGTAACCAAACATTGGATATTGCACTTTGCCCAGCCCCTAATTTATTAAAATTAGGAAACCTTGTTTGGTTAGATAACAATGCAAACAATCTAAAAGATGCTAGCGAGCCTGTAATACCTAACGCAACTGTGAAATTATATGCTGACGGTAATAATGACAATGTAGCAGATGGTGCAGCCACTGCAACAACAACTACTGATGCAAGCGGAAACTATTCTTTTAGTGGATTAAACGGTGGTAACTACATTGTTGGTGTTACCATTCCAACAGGATATCAGGCAAGGATAAATACAGGAAATGATCCTGACAATGATACAGATAATGACAACAACGGTGTAACCCTTGTTGGAGCTAACCAACCAGGAAGCGAAATAAGATCGCTATCAATTACATTACTTGCATTTACTGAACCATCTACAGATGGCGATGATAGCAATGGTAATCAGACTTTGGATATAGGTTTATGCCCTGCTCCAAATAGCCTGGTTTTAGGTAATTTGGTTTGGTTAGATATCAACGGAAACAATGTAAAAGATGCAACAGAACCAGGTGTTCCGGGTGCTACCGTTTATTTATATGCAGATGCAAACAATGACAACATAGCTGATGGCGCTGCTGTTGCAACTACAACTACAAACGCAAGTGGCATGTATTCCTTTACCGGTCTTGCTACTGGTAATTACATAGTTGGTGTTATTATACCAACCAATTATACCAGAGGCCCGGTTACATCAGTAGATCCTGATACAGATATTGATAATGACAACAATGGTGTTACACTTATTGGTGCCAATCAGGCAGGTAGCGAAGTGAGGTCACTCTCTATTACATTATCATCATTTACAGAGCCAACTACTGATGGAGATGACAATAATGGTAACCAAACTTTGGACATTGCCCTTTGCCCTGCTCCAAACATCCTTACATTAGGTAACCTTGTTTATTTAGACCTTAATTCAAACAATGTAAAAGATGTTACTGATCCGGTTATTCCAAATGCTACTGTATATTTATATGCTGATGCAAATAATGACAACGTAGCTGACGGCCCATCTATAGCTACCACAACTACAAATGCAAGTGGCTTGTATTCATTTACAGGGCTTAACGCAGGCAATTATATAGTAGGTGTAATTATTCCTGAAAACTATCAGGCAAGATTAAATGGTACTATTGATCCGGACAATGACATTGATAATGACAACAATGCTGTTAATTTAGTTGGTGTAAATATTCCGGGTAACGAAGTAAGATCTAATGCAATTACACTGTCTCAATTTACAGAGCCTACAACTGATGGAGATAATAGCAATACCAACTCCACTCTTGATATGGCAATGTGTCCTGCTCCAAGCGGCCTCAATCTGGGTAATTTTGTTTGGAACGACTATGATGGAGATGGTAAAAAAGACCCTAATGAGCCAGGTATTGGTAACGTAACAGTTAGCCTCTATAAAGATGATAATAATGATAACATTCCTGATAAAGCCACAGCTATTGCAACTGCTGTAACAAGTACTACAGGTTTTTATTCGTTTACTAATCTTGCACCGGGTAGATACATTACT
>JANPGE010000016.1:0-7513 GCA_031423805.1 Segetibacter sp.
GCGGTGCTTATGTGGTGCTGAAACAAAACAATCTGCGGTCGTTTATCGTCAACATTTACGAAGGAGACCCGAGCCACAACTGCAAAGTGTCAACCGATACCAACAAGATAAAACTGGTAACTTCCGTGCAGGGCGAAGACATCAACGAAACTTTGCGCTATGCGCAAATAAACGGAACGGATACCATTACATTATTGCCCGGTTCGCCCAACATTATTCCTCCTTACCAGAAATTTTTTAACCTCACTTATACCGACCGGTACAATCGTGCTGCTCCATCCATTTTGCGCAACGTGATTGTATTGGGTGTGAAAGCAGACCCCGGCACATTTACCACCGTATCGCCACAGATACCGCTGATGGTATTACACGACCCTCCGGGAGACAACAGTTCCAGCTTTTGGGAAACCAACCACAGTACCACGACTGCCATGCGGTTTTTCGCTGCCCAAACAGGCAGTGTAAGAACATGGGCGCAGGTGAAAGTAGGGGTTGACCTTATCCTAGGTTTTGGTGTTTCTGTAGAAAACAAATTCTGGGGTCAAATTAATGCAGCTTTGGGCGTATCTGCCAAAGTGAACGATGCCTCCGAAGCCATTGTAACCACCAGCAACAGCCAGTATTATTCCACCGCCAACAACAGCACTATTACCGGTGACAGGGGCGATGTGTATATTGGCGCAGCCCTCAACCTATTGTATTCCATTGCCCGTGAGGTGAAATATACCAGTCCATGTACCATAGGCGTTGAGAAAAAACTGATGGTGGCCGATAGCGGTTTCAACACCAAATATGCATTTTCTGAAAGTCATATTGTTAACACACTGATACCAAGCCTGCAAACCATTGCCAGCCTATCAACCGGGGCGGCCAAAGACCGTTACCTGAATCAGATCAATGTGTGGCAGCAGGTATTAGCCAACAATGCACAAAACAAAGCCAGGGCAGTGTTTGACCAAAACATATCTTTTGACGGCACCACTGGTCCCCAAACTTCTACCACAACTACCAGCAGTACCAAATCAAACACGCTGGAGTTCAATTTAGAAATAGACCATAGCGTAGCTATTGAACTGGGATTGGAGATTGCAGGAAATGGTTTTAGCGGTGGTGTAACTGTAGGAATGAAAATAGAAACAGGCCAAAGCACCACCACCACTACCACAGATGTAACCACCACAGGCTACACCATAGACGACCACAGCGACGGCGATTATTTTACCGTAGATGTGAAAAAAGACCCGGTCTATAACACACCTGTATTTGTGTTGGTGGCCGGCGCAGCAAGTTGCCCCGCAGAGCCTGTAGCACAGCAAAGAGACAAAGCCCAGTTGCTGATACCCAATCCAATACAGTCGGGCATTGCGGCAAATGGATCTGCACAATACCAGCTTAAACTTGGCAACATCAGCGAAAGCAATGAGAACAGAACTTATAACCTGTCTTTTGTGCAGGCCAGCAATACCAATGGCGCAATCGTGACCATTGGCGGCAGCCCAGCAGTTGTACCGGTACCTTACCCTGTTAATTATGGCGATAGCGGTGTGACTGTAACCGTAACGGTGAGAAGGGATACATCAAGTCCTATCTTCACCTTTGAAGGTCTGCAATTTCAATTGACAGATGATTGCGACCAGGGCGGCAAGGTCTTGGCGACCAATACCATATCCGCCTACTTTGTTAGTCCATGCAGCAATATTACTTTGGCTGCCCCGGCCAACAATTGGGTAATCAATTCGACCAATAACAATACACTGCCCGTGCAGTTTACCGGCTACAACCTCGCCACCTTGCAATCGGTCGCTTTGCAGCACAGTGTGGTCGGCAGCAACAGTTGGGTCACAGACACCACTATCTTCCAGGCATTGATCACCAACCCGACCAGTACAACGGTGAACTGGAATGTGGCCAATATTCCCGATGGTGCTTATGAGCTACGGTTCAAACTGGTGTGTGGTACCGGTACTGTTTATTCCAGCAGGGTGTCGGGTATCATTGACCGCATTGCACCAACAGTATTGGGGATTCCCGAACCAACGGATGCCAACTACGTAACCGGCGATGTCATTTCTTTTTCCTTCAATGAAAACCTGAACACAGGGAGCTTAACCAACAGTCAGGCCGAGCTTCGCAGGTTGAACAATAACACTGTTATACCTGTGCAGGTAAGTGGCTATCAAAACAAACTGGTCATTATGCCGCAAACATCAATTGCCTCATTTGCAGGAGACAGCATGAGGATTATTTTGCAAAATGTAACAGATGTGTATGGCAATGTGAAGCCTGTGCCCGATACGTTGTTCTTTGTGGTAGGCAACACGGTGGCAGGTTCCGGTTCCAAAGCTGTTACCATGTCTGCAGTCAAATTGAGTATGCGGGAAAATGCAAACGATTCTATGGATATACGCTTCACTATTGCAACACCCAATGCTTTTGACAGGAGACTGATCAACTTCACGGTCAGTGGCAGTGCCGCTTTCGGGCAGGACTATATAGTTCGCTACCCCTCGGGGCAACCATTGTATAGTAGTTTCGATGGAACGCAAGGTTCCATCACCATTTTGCCCAATACCACAACGGCTATCTTAAGAATAAAACCAATTGGCGATGCGCTGTTAGAGGCAGATGAAACAGTGACAGTTTCTCTTGCAGAAGGGGGCGATTATGTATTGGGTTCAGTGGTCTCCATCACTGATACCATCAAAAACGATGACCACACCGCACCGGTGATTATACCAGGCGGTCCCACCAGCATTTGCAACGGTAGCACCTTGTCACTTTCTGTAAGCGACAGCATAGACGGGCAACCGGTCTATGGCTATTTGTGGAGCAACGGCAGCAACAACCGGACAACCAGTGTAAGCACTGCGGGTAATTACACGGTCACGGTCTATACTGTAGATGGCCTTACAGGTGTAAGCGTACCATTGCAGGTGACACTGCTTGCTTCCCCATCGCTGGGGGCAGATAAAACGGTCTATAAAAACTGTTACGGTGAAACCACCAACCTCACCACACTCTACACGACCACAGGTCTCACCACCTCGTGGAACACAGCCACGCCCACATCGGTACCACCGGGAACGTATAGACTGATAGCAACCAGCACGACAGGCTGCAAAGACACGGCATTTGCCAATATCATCCTGGAAGTAGCCACCTGGACAGGCACCGTTAGCACCGACTGGAACACCGCCGCCAACTGGAATATTGGCATAGTTCCCACTATACGGACACACGTCATCATACCATCCGGCACGGCCAATATTTGCACAATCGGAGCCACTACAAACGCTTCCATGGCCAGTCTGCAAGTACGCACCGGAGCCAAGATGAATGTAGATAAAAGTAGTAAAGGCACTATCAGCAATGTGAAGTGTGGTACGTTGCCGCCGAATTAGTATTCTTTGGTAAAAAATTATAGAGGCACCTCATTTCGCAATTTAAATTGTGGAGTGGGGTGTTTTTTTCCTCCAGCTAAAGCAGGAGGCAATTCAAAATGGTATGGAATTGAAAAGGACTGGGTTTCAACCCATTCTACAAAAAAATGAAACAACAAATATTGGCTTTAGCCAAAATGATGAATGTGGGTGTTTGGTTAAAGCCGAAAGAAAAAATAAATTTGTTTTCCTACAGATAAATCTGGAGGCAATTCAAAATCCGGCCCCAACTCAAAACACAATTGAATAGAAATGGGTTTCAACCCATTCTACGAAAAATGAAACCACAAACATTGGTTTTAGCCAAAATGATAATTTACAGGGTTTCACTCCGGTGTTAACAAAAAGAAGAACGATTAGTAGTCCATGGTAGGGTATTCCCGAAATAATGGAATTGAAATTTCGTCTGAAACAGATACCAAAATATAAGTAAACGTCGACGGGTCTTTGCATACTCGCCAATAAATTAAACATTTGTATCTTCACGACACATTGATTGCTCAAATGTCAACTTTGCCATTTATGAAACAGGTAAAAGGTGTTTTCATTCTTTTGTTATTCATTCTTGTTGTTAATGCCGGAAGTGCTATTGCCCAAATCGGCAGTATGATAAGTATAGGAGGCCATACGATTACGGAAAAGTTGTACATATAATGGATACTGCCCGAAGGCAACAAAATACAATTATGAAAACCTCTTACCAAGCACCAAAATAGTGATAATGCAGTTGACTAATATCGGCCTTTGAAGTTGAATATTCCTGGTGACAACACAAAACAACAGTGAACTTACACCTACATTATTTATGAAACTAAAATTAATTAAATGGTTAATAAGAAGTTTAGCAATAGTAGTTCTGCTATTAGGTATTTTAGTGGCCATTGTCTTAAATCCATCACTACTATATGCAAACAAAACCGCAATTTCAAATTGTACAGTATATCACAATAAGCCATTGGACAAAACATTAAAAATAAGACTTGAAGATGCTACAGAAATTATTAAGACAAGCGAACTTTATGACCCAAATATAAAGTTTGACATTTGCATGAATGATGGCTCCTATTACCCTGCTTTGATGCAGGTTTTTCTTGGAAAGGCATTTGCATTGGGCTTTACTTCAAACAAAGTTGTATTGTGTGGCAATGTAAATGTCAATGAGAACTACATAGAAGTGAACGGTCACAAATGGAATTTAACACAATCAATTGCACATGAAGAAGCACATTGCCTTGTTTATAATAAAGTAGGATTTTGGAATTCAAACCCTGTTGCCAATCATCCCATTTGGAAATGGGAAGGCTATCCTGAATATGTTTCCCGGCAAACTGATGGGCTTAAAGACTTGTCTAAAAATATGGAACTGCTACAAACAGCAACAAAAGAAAATAAAGAGGCTTGGGGCATTACACTTTCCGACAATACAGTTTCGCCAAGAGCTTATTTTAATTACATGTTGCTTATTCAGTATTGCCTTGACATTAAGAAAATGACTTACGAAAGTTTACTAAAAGATACAACAAGCGAAGAAACAATAAGACAACAAATGATGAAGTGGTATGACAACAATCGATAAAAAATAAAAAAGGCTTCCGATTACGGAAGCCTTTGATCAAAATCCCCCTTTTATTTTATTTAGCTACGACAAATTTTTGAGAAACGGTATTACCATCACCAAACATGGTAAGGGTGTATGTACCGTTTGCTAAATTTTGAACATCAATACTGTACTTGATTGTACCGTTTGATGACCTTGAAGTAAACTGCTTGCTGATTAACTGTTTGCCTTGTATATCAGCAATATTAATGCTGACTGCGTTCACCATTTTCTTCGCATACTCAACAATAAGTGTATTACCGTTTACCGGATTTGGCATAAGCTTTAACTCTAAGTTTTGGCTAACTTCCGTTGTTGCTTTGCTGCCATTTTCTGTCTTTTGATTCATCTTACAGCAGCTAGGAACATTTGGAGGAAAAACAACATTAACCGCATCTGTTCCTCTACAACCCTGGGCGTCAGTAACAATTAGTGTATAAGTACCCGCAACGGTGCAATTAGGATTGGCAATATTGGGATTGCTTAGTCCTGTTATTGGAGTCCATTGGTAAGTGTATGGTCCTGTTCCGCCTGTAACTGTTGGACTTAAAAATGTTTGTGATGGGCAGCAGCTTGAAATATCTGTCCCTGCGTCTACCTGTATGTTGCAACACCTTATCCTGATATAATAAGTACATGAGTCGCATGGTTGGCACCTTCTTCCCCATACATATTTAAGTGCAAATACACCTGATATTCCCGTAGGAACGACAAGGTTTCCACTTGCAAGATTGGTCAGGAATAAAGGGGTTACCCATGATGGCGTATTTCCTAAGGCGTCTGTAACAGATGCATCATTGATGTGAACATATCCTTGTGTACCACAATTTAAAGAACGGCCCACGACAATGGTAGAGGCACAATTAAATGTTGCTGTGTCACCACATTTGGGGGTATAGGAAAGCGTTCCGCTTTTGAGCGATGTAGTAAGTATGCAATTGCAATCTGTACAGGATATATTCAGGTATATTTTGCATGAATCGCATTTTAGATTGTTGCCTGCACCATAATAGTAGGTAAGTACATAAGTTCCTGGTGTAACACCTGCAGGAATTGCCAAAGTTCCTCCGCCAATAGCAGTAATAAAGGTTGCGGCCCATGTTGGGGTGTTGTTGGATGGATCCTTTAGTGTAGCACTTTTGAGAGAGGTTACAAAACATGCATTGGGATTGCAGGTTAGTTTTCTGTTGAAGGTGTAGCTTTTGTCGCATGTAAGGTTAAAAGTAGCGCCACATGGGTAGTAGGTATTATTTACCTGCGGTACATTTACAGTTAGCTTGCAGGTAGTATCGCAGCAGTTAGGGTCAGGATAACTAATGTAACCCGAAAGTAAAAAACCACCAAGCTGATCTATGTAATTAACCTTAGCCCTTAACCGCCATGTACCGGCAGTCGGACAATTTTGGGTGTAGGTTATAGGTAAAGAAAGGTGGTACCCCGTTGTGGTAGTGAAAGGCAAATTGATAACTACACCAGTCGGTGAAACTAATTCCATAGAGTTAAGCACATCGTCAGCAGTAACAGTAAAGTCAGTAGTAAAGCGGCCAGTACAGGGCGCTATCGTAAATTTGCGTTCAAAGGTATAAATACCAGGTTGCTGTGTTGATATTGAGGATGATGGATTAATCCAACCTGCATTGGTTCCGGCAACAGGTGTTGGTTCCCAAAAACCGGAAAAGTGTGGCACCACGTATGTTGCATTTGTTGCAGGAGGTAACCCACCAGCGGACGTAACTTTCCAATTTGGATCTGCTCCCGGTGGGGCTACATATACCCCACTACCGTTGGTTCCGGTACTTACATTTATTGTTCCTGCTATGCCATATAAGCAACAGAAACAAGCTAAAAGGAAAGAAAAAATCTTTTTCATAAAAAATAGTTTTTGTTGTTTTTTGCCTACTCTATTCAGTTTTCGGCTACGCTGTTATTTTAAAATAGTTTTAGAAAAAGTGTGTTAAATAAAAACTATCAATGTAGTAATGGGTATCAGTACAAAATCTCAAATAGATAATCACTAAAACCTTCTTTGTTATTACTATTCTTTAATAGTGTTCAATTTTCTTTCTGTCTTTTCTGAAAACTATGCAAGGGTTTTATTTCCTTTTTTACTATTCCGTTTCAGATTGTATAAAGAGCAATTAATTACAAGACAAATGTGAGGATATAAATGAGTGGGAAAATCACTAATTATAGTGATTTATTATTGTTGCACAATATGCTGATAATAATAGGCAATTGCCTCGCCAAGGGAGGAAATGTGGAGCTTAATGTAAATGTTTTTGATGTGGCTGTTGACGGTGCTATAGCTGACGTGCAGCACATCTGCAATCATTTTGTAATACCAAAATGAATTACAATATAGTCCAAAATTTGTTTTGAAAAACATAGTCGAATGCGCATATATTTTTTACGGTTGATTTTTCTATATTTTTTGTGATGTCACAGATGAAATCGCTAAGCATTTCAAGGGAACTAA
>JANPGE010000017.1:0-30051 GCA_031423805.1 Segetibacter sp.
AATCAATTTAATTTCGGTTTTCGGCTCTTTGAACCGAGCTACCCAGAATGGCAATGGCATAGACTACTTAATTAGGTAGCCTAAAAATAAACAATTTTTCACTACAATCACTTGAAAATCAAAAAAATATTTTTTTAAAAGCGTAAAGAAGGGGTAAATTTTGCGGAGTTAGGGATTAATTAAGCTTTTTATTATCCTTATGCCGTTCGCTATCCCTTTGTGTTTTCTTTGCCATGTTTTTAATAAAAGCCGCAGACAAGTCTGTTTTAGTCTGATTAGCAAGGCAAATAAGCACCCACAGTATATCAGCCATTTCATCTGCCATGTCTATCCCCTCATCACTTTTTTTGTAAGACTGCTCGCCAAACTTTCTTACCATTATGCGACTCAACTCTCCTACCTCTTCCATTAATATGCCAAGATTAGTAAGTTCATTAAAATATCTTACTCCAATGGTTTTTATCCATTCATCTACCTGCTTTTGAGCTTCTTCGATAGTTATATTCACTTTGTATTGATTTAAGATGTTAGATTTTAGATGCTAGATGTTAGATTTTAGATATTAGATATGGGATGTAATGACTTTTGGTTACTCTTTGTTCTTACTATCCATTACAATTGTTACAGGTCCATCGTTTAGCAATTCTACTTTCATATCGGCACCAAATATGCCCTGCTCAATTTTTTTTCCCAGATCTTCTTCAAGTTTTGTTTTCAGACTTTCGTAAATAGGAATTGCAACCGGACCTTTTGACGCTTTAATATAAGAGGGGCGATTTCCCTTCTTTGTACTTGCGTGTAATGTAAACTGACTAATCAATAAAATAGATCCCTGTTCTTCTTTTACACTTCTGTTCATAACACCCGCCTCATCATTAAAGATTCGCATGTTGACGATCTTGTTGCTGATCCAGTTGATATCATCTTCATTATCTTCATCTTCTATACCCACCAATACCAATAGTCCATGAGCAATTTGCCCTACAATTTTATCCTCCACTTTTACCGATGCTTTTGTTACTCTTTGTATTACAACCCGCATAATTGGTAATTATTTTTACTTTTATGGCTATGAAGGTAAATGTAAGTAGTGAAATTGTTTTCAGCACAGCAAGAAGTAGTGGCAAGGGAGGTCAAAATGTAAATAAAGTAGAAACAATGGTTGAAGGCCGGTGGGATGTAGCCAAATCAACTTTATTTGAAAATGAAGAAAAACAATTGATCAATGAAAAGCTATTTAAAAAAATAACGGATGACGGCTACTTATTGGTTAAGTCGCAGACAGCAAGGACACAATTGAGTAACAAAGCAGAAGTTATTAGAAAAATGAATGAACTCATTACCCATGCTTTAATAAAAAAGAAATCAAGAATTGCTACAAAGCCTACAAAAGGTATGATTGAAAAAAGAATAAAAAGTAAAAAGAATAAATCTGAAGTAAAAGAAACGAGAAGAAAGTTAAAGCCTGGTGAATGGTAAACAATAATGGTGAAGGCAAATTGGATATAAATAATAAGATTTCAGCCTTTTACTTATACAATCAATAAAAAACCATCATCAAATTTGTTACTCCTATTTTTGCCGGATATAATTTATCAATTTGAGCGGAATAAAAAAATTAGCTGGTCAAACCATGTGGTATGGAGTTAGTTCCATTGCTGCAAGATTTATCAACTACCTGCTAACACCTTACCTAACCTATAAACTAACGGTTGCCGATTACGGCAAAATGGGGTTGGTCTATTCTGCCATTCCATTATTGAATGTTTTATTTACCTATGGATTAGAAACCTCCTATTTTCGTTTTTCGCAACGTAAAGAGTTTCAGAGTTCTATATACAGTACAGCAAGTATTTCATTAATATTTTCCACTATTTTTTTCTCAATTATTTTGTGGTTTACTCAACATTCTTTAGCGGCATTTGCAGGCATTCCTGATTATCCGCAGCTTGTACAGTTGAGTATTATTATTATAGCATTAGATGCAGTATGCACACTTCCTTTTGCTAAATTAAGGCAAGAAGGAAGACCTGTAAAGTACGCATTCATACGTATAATGAGCATTGTCATAAACATTGGTGCTACAATTTTTTTCATTTCTGTTTGTCCATCTTTATTAGAAAAAAATCCAAATCATTGGGTGGGTTTGATATACCACAGTAATACAAATCCTGTAACCTACATAGTCATTGCAAACGTGATTCAGTCGGCTTTTACTTTGATATTGTTATTGCCCCAAATTGGTGAAATCAATCTGAAATTCAATACTGTTCTTTGGAAAGAAATGATGATTTACTCATTGCCACTTATTTTAGTTGGCATGGGGGGAATGGTCAATGAAACATTTGACAGGCTAATGTTGCGATGGTTGGTTCCGGGTGATATTACTTTTAAAGAAGAACAGGTGGGCATCTATAATGCCTGTTACAAATTGTCTATTCTTATAACTTTGTTTATACAGGCATTTAGAATGGGTGCTGAACCATTCTTTTTTAAACAATCAGAAAGTGACAACCCCCAAAAAACTTATGCCCGGGTTATGAAGTTCTTTGTAATCACCATCACATTTATGTTTCTTGTAGTAAGTCTCTTTTTACCACTTTGGCGCTATTTTATTGCAGATAAACATTGGAGCGGTTTAGCAGTTGTTCCAATACTGTTACTAGCCAACATGTTTTTAGGCATTTACTACAACCTAAGCATTTGGTACAAGTTGAGCAACAGGACAATTGCAGGCGCCTACATTACTATTATTGGCGTGTTAATAACACTTATTATCAACGGCATATTTATCAGGTGGTATGGCTTTATGGCTTGCGCATGGGCAACATTTTTTTGCTACGGTTCTATGATGGTCATAAGCTTTGTGTGGGGTCAAAAACACTACCGGATACCCTATGCATGGAAGAAGCTTGTTGCGTACATAGTAATTGTGGTATTGCTATTTCTTATTCATAAGGGAGTTACTTATTTTGTACCCAATATTGTAGTAAATGTACTGGTAGCTACATTACTTCTTTTCAGCTACGGTTGGTTTATATTACTTATAGAAAGAAATGAATTGAAAAAATTACCATTGTTGGGTAAATATATCCGGTAGAATAAAAATGTCAAAAAAACTTCTGAATTAAGATTTTAAAATTAATAAACACATTAATCATGGAAAATAAAATAAGCATAACTGTTGAAGCTTTAATTAATGCCCCGGTAGAGATAGTATGGCACTACTGGACCGAACCTGAACACATTACCCAATGGAACTTTGCCAGTGATGAATGGCATTCCCCAAAAGCAGCAAACGATCTTACTGTTGGGGGGAAATTTGTTTATAGGATGGAAGCCAAAGACGGGAGTTTTGGATTTGATTTCGGAGGGAGTTATGATGCTGTTGTAACCAACGAACAAATAAACTACACAATGGGTGATGGAAGAAAAGCTCAAATCAGCTTTATTAGTCAGGATGACAACACAAAAATTATTGAAACCTTTGAAGCAGAAACAGAAAACTCACTTGAACTGCAGAAAGGCGGATGGCAGGCGATTCTGGATAATTTTAAAAAGTATGTAGAGGCAAATTGATTTACTAGCCGCAACTATAAAGAACATACGACAGTGCAAAAAATTAACGAACATAAACGAAAAAGGCCACGCATAAAATGGCACATTTGGCCAGAAAAATATTTTCAATCAAACAAAAATTATTTCACCAGGAGAAGTTAAAGGTCATAAATTTTGCATCGACACATCAAAGGCAGGGTTTAGTTGTGCAAGAGTATTTGCAATAACAATTGATGAGAAGGAGTTAAACCTTAAATACGTTTTGGCTTTATTGAACTCAAACTTGCTTAAATTTTTCATTCAAAGCAGGGCATCACTCAAAGCAGGTGGCTTTTATACCTATTCTTCAAATCTTCTCAATCAAATTCCAATTAAGAAGTCAAGTGTTAAAGAGCAAGAGCAATTCGCCAAAATGGTTGACGAAATTGCAGAGATAAAGAAGAAGGATATTTCAGCAGACACAAGTACTCTTGAAAACCAAATAGACCAATTAGTTTACAAACTTTACGACTTGACCGAAGAAGAATTAAAAATTATAGAAGGCAATTAAAAACGCTAAAATATTTAGCAAATTAAATAAAAAAGTTTATCTTTATTTTCCAGAAAATAAAGGAATAACGATGGGCAATATAAAATTATTTGAAAGCAAAAAAGTACGTAGTCAATGGGATGCGGAAAAGGAAATATGGTATTTTAGTATTGTAGATATTGTAGGCATTCTTACCGACCAGCCTACAGTAGATAGAGCAAGGAATTACTGGAAAGTACTTAAAAGCAGGTTGATAAAAGAAGGAAATGAAACGGTTACAAATTGTAACCAGTTGAAACTAGAAGCTGAAGACGGCAAACTAAGACTCACAGATGTTGGAAATGTAGAAGATGTCTTCCGTTTAATACAATCCATCCCATCGCCCAAAGCAGAACCATTTAAGCAATGGCTTGCAAAAGTTGGCTATGAACGTATGCAAGAAATTGCCGACCCAAGCCAAGGCTTAGATAGAGCAAGAGAAAACTGGCAAAAGCTGGGGCGTTCTGCAAAGTGGATTCAGCAAAGAATGACGGGGCAAGAAACTAGAAATAAGTTAACTGATTACTGGAAAGAAAGTGGTGTAGAGAAGGCAGATGAATTTGCCTTGCTTACTAATATTATTCACCAGGAATGGACTGGATTAAGTGTTAAAAAACACAAAGAAATAAAGGGATTAAAATCTCAAAACCTAAGAGACCACATGAGTGAAGCCGAGCTTATTTTTACAGCTTTAGCCGAACTTTCTACCAGGCAAATTGCCGAAACGGATGAAGCAAAAGGTTTACAAGAAAATGCTAAGGCAAGCAAAAAAGGTGGCAAAATTGCAAAAGATGCAAGGCTGCAATTAGAGGAACAAACAGGTAAAAAAGTTGTAACTGGCGAAAATTTTTTACCTCCAAATAAAGAACAAAAGAAATTGAAATAGACCAATTGGTTTACCAATTTTACAACCTTACAGAACAAGAAATAAATATCATTGGGAACGAATAACATGCAACAATCTGAACAAAGAACTATGATAAAGCTTTTATATCTAAAAGCAAGTTCGTTATAAGGGTGATTTATAGGAGGAGAAATGGTATATACGCACTGTAATGGAAAAGAAATTCTTACCGCAACTGACCTCCAGAAAAAGTATAACAGCGACATAAAACCAAGCTAAAAAAAGGGAGAGTGTTACCAAAAACATGAACATCTGAAATTGTTATTCTTCTTTAGCAAATAGTAGAATTTGATTTTGATGATATAACACAATTGATTTGACTTTTTTTAAACATTTTATTTTTCTTAAAAACCATTCCTCTAATAACCACTTAATTTCCTAAAAAAAATATTTTTTTATAAACCCAACCTTTGTAGTTATCTTGGAAGTATAATGTAAGGGAAAGCTATAGATGCTTTTACTTTTAGGTATTTTCAAGAACAAATGTTCCTGCCTCTCATTTTGATTTTTTGCACTTTGTTGTAATGTGTTTTCAGATTATTGTGGGTTAAGATTTTACTGCCAAGGTGAATAATGCTGTATGTAATAATATACAAGCATGATACAGCGCATCTTGTTTATTGATACGAATAAGAATTATAAAAACTATCAGGCAAAAATTTTTTACTAGACAAATAAATCAACCCTAATTAAACTTACATGGTTAATAGAATAACCCGATACAATTATTTGTATCTATTTGGTTTATTTATCCCCCCTTAGTTGTATCAATACATCTCATTGACTATTAAATAATTTTATAAACACTAACTAATTACTTTTTATGATTAAAATAGCACAAAAGGCTATGATAGCCTTATTGACTTTGAGTATTACTTTTTGGGTAAATTACGGATTTGCACAAGCAAATCAAACTGGGTGTGGTTCTGGTATTATACAACCTACTTTTGAAGTTAGAGTAAATAGTGGCAATGCTTTTATGCCACTAGGCACTTTAAATGGGCCGGGTGTTGGGCTAGCTAATCAAACATTATTAATGCCCAATCCCCAGTTTTCAAGTGTAATTAATGTAAATGGCAGGACAATAAATAATATTTGTTTATCACAAAGGATACCTAATAACAATTCTTTTAGCGTTAGTCAATTATTAATTACAGTAACTAATCAGTGTGTATGTGCAAACCCTGCACCCACTTTTACTTATGAAGTTTGGTCCGACAATCCAACATGGATGTTTGGCCCGGTTCTTAATGCCCGTGTACCACGCTATTTTTTCACCGCAGCAAACACAAATCCTTACAACATTCATCTATGGCCAAATACTCAATCGGGTAGTGTATTTATTAAAACAACTCGTGTAGCAGATGGTACTTATAGTTGTGATAGCCGAATTGATGAAATACATATTAATAGACCCTTAGATTCAAGAAATTTACCAGCTGGTACAAATAATGTAGCATATGGCCACCGATTCAACCAAATAGTCTTAAATACTAGTCCAAATGCATATATGAACCTTGCTATAGGTAATATTAATGGAGGTGCATTAAATAGTGGTTCACCTATTACAATAGGTACTGAAGCGATTGATATTTATTTAACTGGTCCAGACTATAGGTCTATTGGCAATACATATGTAGATTGGAGATTTAATAATCAAACAGCTAATGCTGTTGGTTTTGGTGTACCTAATCCAAATTCGCCTTTTATTAGTTTTCAGACAAATGGAACAGCCATACCACCAGGTATGATTTTGACAGCATCTGCAATGGGGTGCCCAATTAATCCTGCTCCAGGCGGTGGACTTCAAGGACCTTTTGTCCCAACTAATCCTCCTGGACCTGACAACAACATTTTATCAATACCTTTTGGGACTACGACTGGTGTCCAGTTATTAAGAACACAACAAGGCAATATAAAAGAACAAGGATTAAGTGATGAAGGTGACATTAGTATTAACCCCAATCCTGCATCAAAAAATACTACAATAAAATTGCCCGAAAACAAAAAAAATGCACAGATAACCGTGGTAGATAGTAAAGGTAGTGTTATAATGAAAGCAACAGCCCTTACTCAAAATACCGTGTTGAATACATCTGCATTGGCTAGTGGTACTTACTCTGTTATTATCCGCGATAAAAACAGTGAATACACCACTAAAAAACTAATTATAGCAAATTAGATAAAGGGAAATAATTCTTTAGTGTGGGGTCTCAAATAAGAGGCCCCATATCTATTACTTGTAAAGGCATTATCAATAAATTAATTAAACAAGCTATTGTCTATAAATAAATTGGGCATAAAATAGTGTAGCTAAACAAAGGAAAAATTGATGCCTTCTATTTTAATAATTAATTAATTAATTAATTACTGCATATTAAATGTTACCCTATCGCAGCATCATTTTTTGTTCTTTTTTCTATTTTTTATGAATCTATATCAAAATATGTAACCGTTTAATATTGGACATTTAATTATTCTTAAACCTGATTATAGTTTGAATTTCGTAATTCGCCCCAACACCAATACCTAAAACCCATAATGCAACCTATCATACATAAAATAATTACATTGCTGCTATTATGAAGCAAGCCAAAAGTGAAAACGGTGAAAGCATTGAAGAATTAACAATTATGAGTTTAGGATGAACAATGAATATTGTTTGCTGATAAAGACTCGTTGCCAATAGCAGCGGGTCTTTTTATTAGAGCCCAATAGCCAACTTACATAATTTATTCATCATTACTACTTCTGATCTTTATCGTAACTTTGATCAATAACCTTTTCAAAAGATACTTGTCCCTAATGGAATTCAGTTGAGACTTTGTGTGGAATCAATTGTATCCCAAAAGCTTAATATTTTAAAGTACTACAACTTATATGTTGGATTGATTTATCTGAAGAAAACCCGTTTTCAAATCCAATATTTATATAAACACTTCTGGCTTTTTATTTTTCATTATCATTAAACCAAACTACTCGTGAAGAAAATTATTACACTTCTACTTTTATTGCCATTGTCGTTATTTGCAACCACATTTACAGTAAGCAATACAAATGATGCTGGTACGGGCAGCTTACGACAAGTTATAACGAATGCCAATGCAGATGCCAATGCCCCACACATTATAAACATTACAGTTAGTGGCACAATAAGTCTCTTGTCTGATTTGCCCGCATTGTCTAAGAGTACCACTATCAATGGAGCTTCAGCAGGCTCCGTCATTTCCGGCAATAATCTCCACCGCATCTTTCGGGCTATAGGCACCAGCACCAACCTTATCAATATACAACTGCGAAGGCTTACGCTACAAAATGCTTATCTCACAGTGGCAGGTCCTGACCTGGCCGGAGGTGCAGCATTATACGGAAACTATATTGGCGTTATTGTAATAGAAGATTGCCATTTTAAAAACGACACTACCAAAGTAACGACTACTGATAGTTATGCTGAAGTAAGGGGCGGTGCCTGTTACCTAAACGCAACAGGAAGCATTCCTAACGGTTCCTCTGCCATCATCAGGAGGTGTACCTTTTCTGGTAATGCCGCTATATTAGCTTCTAATCAAACTGCTAATACCGATGGGGGTGCTTTGTACAGTATTTCGCTGACCGATACTATTGAAAACTGCACTTTTACAAACAACTATTGCAGTGGCAGGTCTGTCATTGCCGGAGGTTCTGTTAGGGCTTCCGGTGCAGGTGTTGCGTTTTATGGTTCATCTGTTCGTTTTATAAATTGCACAATTGCATACAATAGTTGTGCAGGCCAGCAGACAGCGGGTGGTTCTGTTGATTCATTGGGAGCAGGTGTTCGTCTGCTCAAATACGGGTTTGCAACTTATTTTAAGAATTGCATAATAGATAAAAACACAGGCAGCGGTACGCCAAATATTTATCCGGCAGGCTTTGTATCAGAGGGGTACAATGTGATAGGCAGCACAGGTGCGGTACCCGCTAATAATTTTGTGGCTACTGATACCATCAATGCCAATTCCAGGGTTAATGTCTTAGCCAATAATGGCGGTCTTACTCCGACTTGTTCTATACAATCCAATAGTGTTGCGGTAAATAGGGTACCCGCAGGTGGGGCACCTGATACCGACCAGCGTGGATACTTAAGGGCGGGGAAACCTGATGCCGGGGCATACGAATACAACGGGGCTATTTTCCCCCTTCATCTGCTAAGTTTTTCTGCTTTGCAAAAAGACCGGAATGTTCAGCTAAAATGGACGACAGCCAATGAAATCAATGTTGCTGATTTTATTATAGAACGAAGTATTGAGGGAAAAGACTTTTATGTTATAGGCGAAAAAGCAGCTTATGGTAACAGTACATCTAACAAAAGCTATTATTTCGCAGATAACAAGCCACTGAAAGGCAAAAGTTATTATCGCCTGAAAATGGTTGACATGGACGGAAAATATACTTATTCTATAACTATTGTGATTACTATCAAACCGGCTGACAAGCTGACCATATATCAAAACCCCGTTGTAGAAAAATTAGCATTTAGCATATCAGGCAGTGCAACTACGGCAAGGTTGTATGATATGGAAGGAAAGCTGATGATGGAGAAAAAAATAGCAACCGGCGACAATCAAATAGCCGTGCGATCTTTAACCAAAGGAAGCTATATTTTGCAGGTTTACGATAATAGTGAATTAATAGGCAAGGTGACCTTTATAAAATTGTAGCAATTATGTTAATGCAGATCTTTGCCTTTTTCGTTCGCTAATATTTTCTGCTGTTGGCATGTAAGGCACCTACGACTTTGTGTGTAGTAATTTATTGCAGATAATACCTAACGCCACTACACAAAAAAGTAGACTGAACCCAAAAGGTTGGTAGTGTATCAGTTTGAAAATTTATTAATTATCTGACTTAAAATACTCGTTGTAAATTCTTTCGACTAATTCGGGAGCTTTATTGCCTCCTTCCGTCATTAGATAATGAGCAGCATGGGCGCTCTTTTGCAGCAATTCCATTTCTTGTTTACTTATAGGAAGGGATGGCCTCCATGTTTCATGAACGAAATCAAGATACTTGTGAATTACAGAGTCATAATCCCAATTAAAGTCGAATATTTCATCTTCATTTTTATGGCGAAATGATATTTTATTGCCATGAGAAATCAATTCCTTCTTTTGGGTCGCCTTTTGAAGTATAGAGGCAATATGTATAAAGAAAGTCGCAAGGTCTTCAGAACGTTGAAGAAAAAATTGCCTTTCGCCCATTTCTAATTTAACGCCGTCCAAAAATATTTCGCATTCATATAGAAAAGTTGGTGCGACAACCCCTGCATAACTACCATCAAGATTAAACAAGGTAAGCATATCTTTACCTTCTCCAAGTTGTTTAATAAATTCATTTAGCGGTACACTTAAATTAAGTTGGTATTCACCTGTTGAGTGATTTAATAGATACTTATCGGGCATAAAAAATGTTTAGATTGTAAATGTATATTAATTATTTCCTTTCTTATACTTACCTCTTGTCTTTGGGGCTTCATAATCTGCAAGCATAACTATGTCTTGAATAGTCATAGGCTTTTTAGTTAGCCCTGCTTGCATTGCTGGTGTAACACTAAGGCTTTTGTGAACCTTTGCGAAGTTATAATAAACGAAGTGTAAAGCAATAGCGCAACAATGGTTTTCTATCTTCTTAGAGAAAGCATTTGTAAGCCTTGTAAATCTTCTCATTGCCATTCTCATTGTAAGGTTTTGACGTTCTACATAAGATGTAGAAATGAACTTCTTATTTGGCTGCCCTGTTACGACATGCTTCTCACATCCCGTACATTCAGCAGGGCTATATTTCTTTTCAGTGTTGCTTGTATCATTGCCAGATTGACCATAAATTTTTATTAGTTGTGCAAAGTCAATATCATTATCAAAAGCACCGTAAACCGCTTGTAGATAGGCTTTCAGACCACCAGTAGTAAGTTGAACTCTATTAGCTAAACGGCTTGCTACATCTTGCATAAACTCATTTGCACTATCTGCATCCCTATCTGCTGCAAGCCATGAAACTATGAGTTTGCTATCTGCATCAATAGCAGTCCATGTCCACACATCACCTGCTTTGTCGGGTACTTTTGTAGCACTGCCAACGTTCTTTTCTTTATCATAAACAAAGCTCCAAATTTCATCGCATTGCACCCTTTCTGACTTAACTCCAATAACAGTATCATTGTGGAATGTTTGACAAGCTCCACCAACTTCTACAAGTAACTTAGTTACCGTGTTGATTGATACATCTGCAAGGCGTGAAGTAGAACGCAAACTATTTCCTTCAACCAGCAGATGGATAATTTGAACTCTCTTTTCTATGGGTAACTTGTTCATGGCTTCTTTGTTTTGAGAAACAAAGATAATGTTATTCCTTGAACGGTCAAGCATTTTGTTCATTTTATTTTTATTTTTCCCTTCCAAACCCAATGTGGGAAAATGTCGGAATATTTTTTTACAATTTTCGGGAATATTTTTTTGATAGTTTTGGTAGTCTTATTTCAATCCCATACCTTTACAAAATGAAAGAATTAAATTAAAAACATGAGAGCAATTATAGACTACAATGGATTTTCATCCACAGTTGGTGAAAGTGGCATCGAAAAAATTAAAGAGTCTTTTTTTGAAGGCTTTGGCTTAGCACTAAGCACTTTGGAATCCATGTCCGATAAACTACCAATGGACTATGAAAAGAGGACAAAGTGGAATCTGGTTCATGATGCTATAATTGCCTTTCTAAAAAATAAATTCGACATTGATGGCGATGTAGAAATAGGAAAGTGGAAAGGAATTTCGGCTATAAAATTTGGTGAGACGGCTTTTTGTCGAATAAAAAAATTTAGAGGTCATACCTCAAAAGTTTCAGTGTATGCAACACCGCAACAGAAAAAATTTGATAGTCAATATTCAATGGATGGTATTCCTGAAGAGCCAACTCTAATTACTATAGGCTACCATGTTAATAGAGCCGAAACCGAACTACTTAGCATTTCAGCATTATGCAAAAATGCGAATGGCATAATTTGGTTTCAGCAAATAGATGGTAGCGGCTTTAATCAACTATCTATATTCGATAACCCTATTGCTCCAGTGATTCCTTTGGCTCCTTCAAAAACTGCCACCGGACAGTCAGAAAAGAAGAAAAGAGTCAAACCAAAAATTGACCCGAAGAAAGATACCGGTACACAGCAGGAGTAATTTTTAAAAATGTTTCTTATGACAACGGTCAATTATGAACTTATAATTTTGGCAAGAGAAACTATGGGCTTGACCCAAGCTGAACTCGCTGATATGCTTTACATAAAGCAAAGCACCATGTCTAAGATAGAACATGGTTTGCTTGCTTTCCCTATCTCTTTGACAGATAAGTTAGTCGAAATATTGCCTTATCCAAAGTCCTTTTTTTATCAAGATTGGAAACCTGTAAGAGTTGAGGGGCATTATAGAAAAAAAATGTCCCTGTCTGTTAAATCAGTAAAAGAATATGTCTCAAAAATGACAATGGCAGAGAGGCACTTCATATCAATAATTGATTCAGTTGAAATGCCTGATTTGAATTATCCTAAATGGAATGTAAACGTGGATGGGTCCCCTTCTCTTTGTGCGCAGCACCTTCGTGAGTTTTGGAAGATTCCAAAGGGCAGGATTGATAATCTGACCGATTTAATCGAAAATAATGGCATACCCATTATTGAATTATATTTAGGTCAAATGGACGGATTTACTACGCTATCAAAATGCGGAACTCCAATAATATTTATAAATAGGAGTCGGCCAGGGGATAGGGATTTATTAACAAAAGCCCATGAATTATTCCATGTAATTGCCCATTTCGGTCAAGTTATTTCGTCGGATAGAGATATAGACAAAGAGGCTACTGAATTTGCAAGCGAATTACTTTTCCCGGAAAAAAATGCACGTCAGGATTTATCTAAAATAAATCTCCCTAAACTGGTCGACTTAAAAAAGTATTGGAGAGTATCAATGGGTTCTATGATAATGAAAGCCAAACAATTATCATTAATAACTCAAGACCAGTATAGTTATTTGTGGAAACAAATGGGGGCAATGGGATATAGAACTAAGGAGCCTATAGAAACTCATCGGGAAGTGGCAACACTTTTCCAAGAAATGCTTACAACTTACCTTGAAAACTTTGCCTATAGTAAAGAAGAGTTTGAAAAAGTATTGCAATTCCCTTCATCATTAATTGATGAATGGTATTTTAATCGCCACCCTTCAAAGTTGAAAATAATAAGAAAAATTGGGTAGTTATTTGCTCCATCTTTTTGCCGCTGCTTTCTTAGCAATTTCAGAACGTTTCTTTGGGGTAAGGCTGGCGGCTCTGGCGTTGCCACCTTTAAGACCGCCTAAACGTCCTAATGCAACCGCGGCGGGGTTTTTGCCATCACTCGGCAATTCCTTATCTTCACTTGTAGCTAACTCTACTATGCTAAAGGCTTTCTTGTTGGTGTCTGCTGGTAGCTTTGCTTTTTTCATAAACACAAAGATAAGCCATGCTTGACCGTAAAAGCATCAAATTTCAAACTGATACACTACCAAAAGGTTAGATAAATTTAAAATTAATTTTGATCATGATGAGCTCGATAATGTATCGGGCTCATTTCTTTTAGATTCAGTTTAATTTTTGATCATTTATGTAATTATTATAGGTAAACCTGTACTTACAAGAAAGAATTAATTAGTAAAAAAAAGCAGTTCAATCATCATAATTGAACTGCTTTTTCTCTATTAATATCAGATGATACCTAAATTAAACCGTAATTAAACTGTACTATCTTTTACACTACTAATGGTTCGGTTGCTGATTAGGATCTTGCTGATTTCCGCCCTGATCTTGTGGATTTCCACCCTGACCATTTCGCATACCCATTGGCATTTTAGGTTGTGCAGGTGCATCTTCTACTTTAAGTACTTCAACTTCAAATTTCAACGCTGCATAGCGTGGTATAGAAGGCGGCATACCCTGTGGGCCATAACCCATCATAGCAGGTATGTAAAAATTAGCCTTGCCACCTAATCCTAATTTCAATATACCCTCTTCCCAACCTCTGATAGTTTGGCCTGTTCCTACAACAAATGGAAAGGGCTGTGTATGATGAAATGAAGTATCAGTATTACTGTCAAACTTTTTACCGTTTTCTATTAATGAGCCCGTGTAATTAACGGTAACCTGTTTGCCATTTTGTACTTTTTCAGCAGCACCCGGGTTTATTACTTCAACAAAAACACCATTTTCTGTTTTTTCTGCTTTTATACCTTTTTTGTTCAAATCCTTTTCCAGATCAGCAGTTTCTCTTGCCTTTTCTTTGTCCATTTCCTGTTGTTGGTCTTTCATAACATCTTCGCGGTTAGAAAATGCTTTAACTATTCGCAAACCTGTTACTAACTGATCACCTCTTTTAAAAATTCCTTTATAATCCGTTGTACCTCTTTTCACCATAGTGTCCACTTGGGCAATTGTTATTAGACTATCTCCTACTGAACAATTTCTAAGCACTTCATTAAAGTCATGAGAAAGCTTGCTACTTGTATCTACCGGAATGTATTCAGGCATATTAGTAGTTGAAAACAAAATAGTGTCTTTTGGAGCAATCTTAATTGTCCCATTAATTTTCACAATGTCACCTGCTTTAAGCTTGGCCCCACCCTTTCCTTTGATAATTTTGTAAGCTAACCCTGATTTGGTTTTTTCGTAATCAGCACTGCATGAAGCCAACAATATTGCTACACTTGCGGCTGCAAAAATTCTTTTCATTTTTATTGTTTTTTAGTTTTGAGGTTTATCTTCAACTGTTTTTTCAACCGTTGGTTTTTGCCTCTTATATTACTGTAATTGTTTCTGATATTGTTTTATCACCTGTTTAAATTTCCAAACCGTCTGATCAAGTGAATCGCTGCTACGACCACCTGCAGCATTAAAATGCCCACCACCTTCAAAATGAGTTCGGGCAAATGTGTTCACATCAAAATCACCCTTACTTCTAAAACTCCATTTGCGCTCTTCGTCTCTGTCTATGACCAATGCACCCATTCTTATACCTTGTATTGTCAGCAGATAGTTTACCAATCCTTCTGAATCACCTGTTTTAATGTGAAAACGCAACAGATCATTTTTAGGAATAAACATCAATGCAGTGTTGTACTCATAAAATACTTCCATTCTGTTGAGTAATGCATGTCCTATAAACCTTAGCCTGTTTTCCAGTGAATTATCATAAATATTCTCATGTACCAACGTATGGCTAAACCCTGTTTCTTTTAGCTGTGCTACCATCAGGTGAACGCTGCCTGTTGTACCCGGAAATCTGAAAGATCCGGTATCGGTCATGACACCTGTATAAAGGCTTTGGGCTATTTCAGTATTTATTTTATCCTCATGACCGCTATCTACAATAAAATCAAAGACCATTTCACTTGTGCTGCTTTTGGCTGTGCTGCTAATACCGTAAGTAAAATAATCAACCTGTGGTTGTTCGTGGTGGTCTATCAATACTTTAATGCAGTTGAGTTCTTCCAGTACAGGTTCCATATTTTTAGTACGGTGCAGCACATTAAAATCAAGGCAAAACAGTACATCTGCTTCTTGTAGAAATTTAGTGGCAACTTCTTTAGAAAGCTCAAAATCAACCACCATATTTGCCCCCGGCATCCATTTTAGAAATGAAGCCCAATTGGTTGGGGAAATGACCGTAACCGAATGACCTAGTTGTATTAGAAAATGATAGAGCCCTAAAGAAGAACCCATAGCATCGCCATCGGGTTTTTGGTGAGTGGTAATAACCACTTTTTTAGGCGTATCAAGATGTGGGTAAAATTGCTGTATTGCTTGCATAGAAAGGCGGCAAAATTGTACTATTTGCCTTACAACATCAAAACATTTTTGTTATACTTTTTAAAATGAGGCTTAATTTTTAGGCTTTTACGTGATTTACCTGCACTTTTGCGGCCAAATAATGTAAAAATGACAAACAGAACTTTTACCATGATTAAGCCCGATGCTACTGGAAAAGGGTACACCGGAGCTATATTAGACCAAATTATTAAAGCCGGATTTTCCATAAAAGCAATGAAATGGACAAGGCTTAGCCAAGAAAAAGCAGGTGAATTTTATGCAGTTCATAAGGAAAGACCTTTCTATGGCGAATTAGTTGACTTTATGAGTAGTGGAAATATTGTTGCAGCTATTCTTGAGAAAGAGAACGCAGTTGCAGAATTTCGTACACTAATTGGTGCTACAAACCCCGCACAGGCCGAAGAAGGAACCATCCGTAAAAACTTTGCCGCTTCAATAGGTGAGAACGCAGTACATGGTAGCGATAGCGATGAAAATGCTGAAATAGAAGGAAACTTCTTCTTTAGTGCGTTGGAGAGGTTTTAAAAAAGGAAGAAAAAAATATTAAGAATCTGTATCACATTTTCCGGTAATATTTTTTGCCTGAAAGAACATAAAATAAAAAATGCCCTAAAACGAGGGCATTTTTTATTGAATCAAACACTGCTATGAGAAAAATTTATCACTATTATAACGTTGAAAACTTACCAATATTATAATGCGTTAAAAAATATAGTTGTAAAATAAATTATTAGGTCTCTGGATATTTTTCAATTCCTTTCTAAAAAAAATAAAATAATTATAATAATAAATACACAAGACGAAACTTTTCTCATAAAACTTATAATAATATGAGCTTAAATTAATTATTGAGAAAGTTGAATATTTTAGAATATTTTAAAACCATAGTTTAAGAAAAATATTCTATAACTACAAGTATTTTTCCTTAAGGATTTAGAGTACTCATAATTAAACCAATAAATCTACGTTTATTATATCATGAGTACTAACGATTTAATAAAAATTTTAACCAAATCCAGAATCCGCCATGAACTTTTCGAATTTAAGCATTTTTGATGTGACCAGCTTAATTGTTGTAATTGCATTAGCCATTTTACTATTTATTTTAAATAAAAGAAAAGGAGTACAAATTGACTAATAAGATGTTACTTCTTCCCTTAAACAGAGGTTAATATTTTCTTCATCAATTTTCAGAATCAGGTTTCAGAATTTTTTATAAGGTTGAAACTAAATTCAACAAAAGTTTCAACCTGCTAACTCCAAATTTTATTAAAGATATGACCTGATTATTATTTTGAATTGCCAGATGGCGATGGTTGTACCAAACAGCTGCAGCATCTTCATCAGTTTCGATAATTATACTTTCATCTTTAATGTCATTACCAATAAATGCCTGAAGTGGGTAGTTCGTTTTTATTGAAATCTCAAAAAGTCTTATTTTAATTAATTCTAAATCAGCGCTATAATTGGGATAGTCTTTTTGCAATTCATTAATCCTTGAGGTAATAAAAATCTTGTTGCTTACAATAATATGCCCTGTACTATTTTGCAAAATTTTTTTGAATTGCTCTACAAATTGAATAACAGGATCACTTCCATATTGAGCAACAAAATGCTCCTCTATTTGTGCAGCATTATTTAAATTGATAAAAGAAAATTGAAACGGAATATGCCTGTATGGCCAATGGCCATCATATTCTGGAACCGCAGCCCGGTACGTACCGATATAAAGAAAATTTACAGGCCTCTCTAAATAAGTAATTTTATTATCTGCCTCAACACGTGCTAAAACATTGGGAATGTTGTTTTGAAATATAGGATTTTCCTGATGACAAAAACCATAAAAATCGCAGGTATAGGGTAGGTTGCATTGTAAGCCAATTGAAATATTTGGCATTTGTTTTTGAACTGTAATCAGCTTAAGTTCTCCTGCTTTTGCAGAAATACTTGGCTGCTTTTCAATAACCTGTTCTTTAACCGAATGCTTAGTGAATAGTTGCTTTAACTGCAAATCACCCAAACGTACATAACCTGTATTTATGTGTACGATAAAAATATCCTCCAAATCCAATCCTGCATTGGTTATTACATAGTATTGAAGTGCAGCATCCTGTATAAACTGATCTTTTAAACCCGTACTACTCTTTACTTCATAAGCATACCATTTACCCCGGTGCTTAATTAAAATATCTACTGCACACAAAACTCCTTCATATTGAAAAGCTGCTTCAAAAATTACAGTATTACCTTCGGCTATAAGCCTGGCTGTTTCTCGAACAGATTCGCGGTAGTGAAATACATCTGTGGGGCTAGCATCTGCCCCGTTATCAAAAAGTTTGCGTGCAAGCAAACCAACATCCGTGCCCTGCATGAAAATGCGTTGCTGTTGTGAAGTAGGCTCATCTCTAAGTTTATAATGATTTTTATAAAGCCACAAAGATTTACTACACTGACATCCTCTAACAAAGGTTGACTTGGAAAGAATATGGCGTGGGGGCAGTGCGGACAAAATAATAAGTTTTGAATTCTATTTTTTAGTTGGCTTCTTACAACCAAAAAGCAGCAGGCATTCAAACTACAATCAATAGACCCAATATTATTTTCTGATTTTTAATGATACAGTTCCAGCATTAGAAATCATTGAAGCTATATATAATCCGCTTTGAAAATCTACTAAACTTACATTCAAATTATTTGATCCCGCTGACAATACTTTTTCAGTAGTGAATACTTTTTTGCCTTCAATGGTATAAATGAGTACTTGCAATTTGTCATTTACAGGATTAATATTTTTTATGGCCAACATAGAATTATTGACATCATAAAAGGCTGACAATTGCTTACCATTTAGTTTTATTTCTATTACATTGCTATAGGTGAAACTTCCGTCTATATCAATCATTTTCAAGCGATAGAAACCAACGGGCAAAGGTTCTTTATCCGTAAAAGAATATTTATTTTGCGAAGCATTATTAGCGCTTACATTACCAATAACTTTAAAATTAACAGCATCAACAGCTCTTTCAATTTCAAATTTCCTCACATTTATTTCCTGGGCTGTAGACCATTGTAGCTGAACTTGTTTGTTAGCAACAGCACCGCTAAATGCTACCAACTTTAGCGGCAATACCGTTCCGGTTTTATTAATTACCCAATTGTTGGGGTCAACAATTATACTGTTTGGATCCAAATGCCTGTAGGGTACTTTAAAAGTTTGTGGATTAGTAGTCTGATTAAGAATGATAGTGGTATCACCGGTAGGTGAAGTTATTTTATACTCCATTAGTCCTTTGAACATAGGGGTTACAGAAGGCATAGATGCTGTCTGATTTACAGTAAGTATTAATGAATCTGCTCCCCATTTAAAATAGTTTACATTATGCGTTGGGTAACCTTCGCCATATACCCATTGGTTAAAAAAGTCTGTAAGGTTTTTGCCGCTAATCTGCTCACATACGGTTTTGAAATCATTGGTTAATGCAAAATTGTCTTTGTATTGATTTTGATAAATTTTTAGAATATTAAAAAATAAGGTATCACTCTGTAATTCGAAACGAAGGTTGTGCAATACTGCTGCACCTTTATCATAAGATAACCTGCTGCTAAAAATTCTGTTTTCATCATAAGCACTTGATAAAGGCAGATAACAACTACCACTTGGTTGCGACATAATATTTTGGTGCTTACTATTCATATTAGAAGCAGCAGGGGTAACATAGAACGATGGATATATTTCCCTCATAAGATATGCACTGTAGGTAGCAAATCCTTCGTTGAGCCATATATCTTGCCATGTACCACAGGTTACATTGTCGCCAAACCATTGATGGCCTAATTCATGTGCTACAACTTCTAAACCAAAACTACTCATGGTTGACATAGTTTGGTGTTCCATTCCACCGCCAATTATACCATGAAGATGCCCATATTTTTCTTTGCTAAAAGGATATAAACCATACAGTTCACTAAATTTTTCTATGAAAATGGGTGTTTTATCAAGATTTGCCTGAATGGAACTTAAATAACCGGAACTGTTGGAGATATAATGCTGAACCAAAATAGAATCACCGTTCATAGCGGCTGGCTTTGCGTAATTGCGATAATCAGTATAATTACCTGCTGCAATACAAGGCATGTAATAACTCATTGGATATCTTGTTGACCACTGATATTGGGTTTTGTTACCTGCAACAGGAACAACAGCCTTTAATAAACCATTACTACCTGCAACGTAAGGATTTGGAGTTGTTAACCATATATCGGCAGAGTCAATTTTATCATTTAATAACTGCTTGGCAGGAAACCATTCACGTGCCTGATAAGATTCAGAAACGGTTGCTGCAAAGGTGAGCCCAGAAGTGTTGTCTATACCATACGCAAGACCGTTAACAATAGTGCCCTTATAAACAAACCGTGCGGTAAATTCCGAATTATCGGGTATTGGGTTTGCAAATGGCACATAAATATGATCATTACTTCGGGTATAGGGAGTAATGACATTGTTGATATAAAGAGAATCCAAAGTCATGTTGCTTTTGAACTCAATGGCAAATGTATCAATAGACTGGTTTGCAGTCATTTTATAAAAACAAGAACCGGAAAGAAAACGGAGGTTAGGGGTCACATTCAAATCCAATTTGAGAAAATGAATATTATATTTATCCATAAGGTTACTCTGGAAAAAATTAGCCCCGGTAGTACTTTGGCCCGAAAATCTTGCATCAACAGTTTGATTAGGGTTTTGAGCAATTACTTGTGTACCCATGAATAGAGAAACGAGAACGAAATGTATAAAATTTTTCATATTGACAAATGTGGTCGCAAAATAACCATTTTAATAAATAAGAATTGCATTGAATTTTTAGAACACTCTACTTTTGTATTTTGTTTAATAAAATCTCTGGTTATGAAGTTTTATGTTAATAGACCCCGGAAAATAAATTATTCACCTGATTGGTTATAACTGCTCATCAGGTCAAATAACTCCCAGTTTTCCTGAATTCTTGCATAATCAAGTGGAGATTTACCCCGCAAATCTGGTAATGTAGGATCTGCACCATTCTCTAAAAGTAATAAAGCAATATCTGTATGATTAGAACTAACGGCAAAGGTTAATGCACAGGCACCTTGCAAATTTCGTTGATTAATTGGGGGATCATATTTCAATAACTGTTCTACAATATCAAGGTAGCCTTTAAAACAAACACCCATTAAAGCCGTATTTCCTGCTGCATCTGCTAAGCTTTGGTTAGCTTTATGATTTAGTAAATACTCAACAATCAAAGGGTGATTGTTATAACCCGATAAAATTAACGGAGTAAATCCTTTTTCGTCCTGCATATTAATGCAATCTGGATTATTTGAAACAAGTTCTTGCAAACTTTGCAAGTCACCATTTCGGCATATTTCAAATATTTTATTTTGAGATAAATCCATAATGTAATTAACTCTACAAATATAATTCAACTTATAAAATTACCGGACCATAAAATTGTACTGTTAAAAGGAGTAAAGCAGTAAAGCATAATTTGTCATTTATTTGCATTTCATATTTATCTTGTATTTGATTGTGCTAAAAAAAATAAACATACTGCTGTTTTCAAATATTAGAATTGGGAAAAAAATAATAATTCCTGTTCCTATCCTGATCTGGTTTTTATTGCCGCTCATTGCTGTTTTCGCCGAATTGTTTCATGATAAAATCAACAACTATTTAATCTACAAGTCTGTTTTCGACCACACTATTCAACAGAAAAATTTATACCTTTTCTATCCCGAGGAGTTTAATGATTGCAATCATTATGGCCCATTCTTTAGCATAATTATTGCCCCTTTTGCTTTATTACCCAATAGTATTGGGGTAGTGTTATGGGTTATTGCCAATACATGGTTTTTGTATTATGCTTTAAAGCAGTTACCATTTTCTACTAAAGCTTTTCATATTATTTTGGTTATCTGTGCTATAGAGTTAATGACCTCAATACACAATGTGCAGTTTAACCCCATGATGACTGCCTGGATGATACTCTCTTTTACAATGGTCAGAAGAGGAAAAGACTTTTGGGCAACATTATTTATTGTTGCAGGTTTTATGACAAAAATCTATGGAATTGTTGGATTGCTTTTTTTCCTGTTTTCTAATAACAAATTAAAATTCGTTGCATCATTCATATTCTGGTCAGTAGTATTATTTTGTTTACCAATGCTTATCTCCTCTCCTGCCTTCATTGTGCAGTCATACATAGATTGGAAAGATTCGCTTGTGCTTAAAGATTCTCAAAACAGTATCCTTGGTAATATGCAAGACATCTCTATTCAAGGTATGATAAGGAGAATATTTAACTATCGTGAATTTCCAAATCTGGGTGTTATGATTCCCGGCGCTATATTATTGGGCTTGCCGTTACTCAATTTTAAAATGTTCAGGAATGTAGTTTTTCAATTGTACTATCTGGCACTGCTACTGATAACCGTTGTTATTTTCAGTTCGTCGGCAGAGTCGCCTACATATATTATTGCACTTTGTGGAGTAGCTATTTGGTATGTATTGAATATGCATCTGAACCGTATTTCTGATAAACTATTGCTGGCATTTGTTATACTGCTCACCTGCCTTTCGCCTACTGATCTTTTTCCGAAATACATCAGGCAGCATTTTGTTGTAACTTATGCACTCAAAGCACTGCCCTGCTTTATTGTATGGCTTGTACTTATTGGAAAAGTTTCTTTTGCTGCAAATGAAAAATTAAAATCGCCTGAGGTAATATGAGCCAAAAAGTATCTGTTATAGTTCCGATATTTAATGAGCAGGATAATATTTCAGCACTTATGGGTGCTATCAACAAGGTGTTTGAACCTCTATCTTATGAACACGAAATTATCTTTATAGACGATGGCAGCAAAGATGCTACACTAAGCGTTATTAAAGCCATAATGCAATACGATAAGCATGTTCAATACTTATCTTTTTCAAGAAACTTTGGTCATCAGTCAGCATTAAAAGCAGGTATAGATAAAGCACAAGGCGACTGTATCATCAGCATGGACGGAGATATGCAACATCCGCCTGAACTTATACCTGCATTATTAAAAAAATGGGAAGAAGGATTTGACATTGTCTATACCATACGAAAAGAAGACAATAATATTTCTTATAGTAAACGAAAAACTTCTAATCTTTTTTATAGTGTATTAAGCTACTTATCAGATATAGAAATTGAAAAGGGTACAGCTGATTTCAGGCTTATTAACAGGCAGGTTGCAGAAATTATCAGGGAACTGGACAAAAGCGAACAATTTCTAAGAGGCATAATAAAATGGGTAGGTTTTAATCAGGCATCTATTGAGTACGAACCTGCAGAAAGATTCAGAGGGAAATCAAAATATACTCCAAAGAAAATGATAAGGCTTGCCTTAGAGGGAATCACTTCCTTCAGCATAAAGCCGCTTTATTTTGCAACTTATATTGGCATAGGGTTTTCATTACTATCACTGCTATATCTTCCCTATGCTTTGTATAGCTACTATTTTGGACATGCAATATCCGGCTGGACATCTGTAATTGTTACCATTGCATTTTTTGGTGGTTTACAATTAATGATATTAGGTATTCTGGGCCTTTATCTTGGTAAGCTATTTATGGTGAGTAAAGGCAGGCCTTCTTACATTATCAAAGAAACTTCATTACCAAAAGAAATAGAGAGACATTAATATAATGGCCTTAGCATTTTTGCAGAAGATTCACCAAAACTCACGTTAATGAATGACCGATATATTCTTTTAGGATTTGACCTTGAGGAATTTGATATGCCGCAGGAATACAATTCACCCATATCTTTTCAGGATCAATTAAGATATACAGATGAAGGCATGAATGCTATTATGCCTGTAATAAATCTGCATGATTTAATAGTCACTTTTTTTACAACTGCCCAATATGCTTTACAAAGAAAGCCATTAATTAAAGACCTTGCCAAGACCCACGAAATTGCATCTCATACTTATTACCATACAGCATTTGAAGAAAGCCATTTGCTCCAATCAAGATTGGCGCTTGAAGAAATATCTGAAACAAAAGTTGAAGGTTTAAGAATGCCCCGTATGAGAAAGGTTTCACTGGAAGCAGTAAAACAAGCGGGTTACTTTTATGATTCATCAGTACATCCTACCCTATTACCTGGCAGATATAACAATTTAGACAAACCAAGAACTTTGTATAGAGAAGAGGGGTTGTTACGCTTGCCCGCCTCAGTATCACCCACTTTTAGAATACCATTATTTTGGTTGACATTTAAAAACTTTCCGTTTGCTATATATAAAAGAATTGCCCAACAAACCTTAGCCAAAGATGGATATCTCTGTCTATATTATCATCCCTGGGAATTTACAAATCTTATTCATTCGGGCATACCCAAATATACACGAACTATAGACGGAGCAGCATTTACAGAAAGGCTCGAACAACTAATTATCTTTTTAAAAAAGGAAGGAGATTTTATAAAGACTGTAGACTTTGTAAGAGAGTATTCAACAAAACTATAAGTTGTTAATTGTAGTAAAAATTTAAAGTGGAATAAAAAAATCCCGACTTAAATAAAGAGTCGGGACTTTATAAAATAACTATAAGAAAACTACGCTGCTTTTTTTACTGCAGGTTGATTTTTCTTGAATCGTTTATCCGGTGTACCATCTTTTTTCATAGGCCCTTCTGCTGTTTTTCCTGCTTTGAAGCGCTTATCAAGTGTACCATCTTTTTTCAATTTGGGTGCTTTGGATGGATTTACAGATTTTTCTACTTTAGTAACCTCTTTTTTAGATTGCATTTTTGGTTGTGCAAAAGTTGCAGTAACTAATACAATGAAACCCATGAGTAAGGAAGCAATTTTTTTCATTTTCTATGGTTTTAGAATGGAAAATTAACACAACTAAAATTAAAGAAATGTTATAGAATCAATAGATTAAATGCTAATTTGGATTAAACGACAGATTTATAAGTTACTTTAAAAATTTCCTTTGTTTTACCGGAAATCTTAAACCTGTCATCAATTCTTTGATTAATTATCCAAACTATTTTTTTGTCAGATTCCAATACCCATATTTTTTCCTTTTCAGTTAATGACAACTTTTGATCTACTAAAAAGCGGTTTATCTTTTTCTTTTTTTGCATTCCCAAAGGATAAAAATAATCACCCTTTTGCCACTTACGAAGCAACAGCGGAAATATCAAAAGCGAAGCATCAATTGCAGCTTCATTTTTATCTTTCGTTATTGAAAATTTTTCATTGTTAACAAGAGTTTGAAACAACAATTCACTACCGGCAAAAGAGACATTTTTATCTGATTGATTTATTATAATTATCCGATTAATTGAAAGATTTTCAAGCTTTGAAATTATTAACCATTTTCTATTCTTAATAATGCGATGAGTAGACGAATCAATGTAACTACTGTTAACTGCGTTCATCAATTTTATTACTTCATCTGTTTGTGCGGTAGTAAAGGTTTTACCTTTTAATATTTCCCATAAAATAGTTTTAAAAGAAAGTTGCTTTTGAAGCTTTAAGATAGAAATGTGTTCTTCATTACCTTTTTTTTCTACCAAATTTGCTTTTATTTTTATTACTGCGTCATCATACAATGCAGCAATCTCATTTAACCGATCAATATTATGAAGTATATTTTCTTCAGCCTTTGGAAATACTTTTTGAACAGCCGGCAACAATTCATTTCTAAAATAATTGCGGGTATAATAATTATTTGCATTAGATGAATCTTCTACAAAGGACAATTTATTTTCGTTTGCATAATTTAAGATTTGAGCTTTTCTAAATGATAGCAATGGCCTGAATATTTTATCATTTATAGGTTGCATTCCTGTAAGTCCAAAAAGTCCTGTACCACGAAAGAAATTCATTACAACCGTTTCTATGTTGTCATCTGCGTGATGTGCAGTAAGTATATAACAGTCGGGATTATCAATGTTTTCATTCGTTTTAGTATTTACAAACCCATCCCTTGTATTTTCGTTTAATGCTTTTAGGCTCATCACTTTTTTACCAATCAACTCCTGCCTTACATTGCTAAACCAGTCATATCTTAAATTACGTGCAGCTACCTGAATAGAAATGTTATGTTCCTTTGCATAAGATGCCGTATCAAAACGTGTTGTCAAAACTTCTTTACCATAATCCTTTCCCAGTTCAATAACAAATAATTCGTCTCTTTCACTTTCTTTATTTCTTAACTGAAAATTGCAATGCAACATTACAAAATCATACCCTGATTTGTGCATAAGGTCACACAGTACAACGCTATCTACGCCACCACTTACAGCTACAATTTGCTTTGCATTTTTATCAATAGATGAAAAGTGTTTGAGATGTTGTGTAAATTTTTGTAGCAGGCTCATTGGTACATTTGTTATAAGAAGCTTTATGCAAAAAAATAAGGCAATTAATATTAAACTTGTTTAATTTTTCTTTACCTCTTTAGCAAAAGTATCTTTCAACGTTACCGTTCTATTAAATACTAGTTTATCCTCTCCACTGCTCTCATCAAGGCAGAAATATCCTTTTCTTAAAAACTGATAACGCTCTTCAAATTTTGCAGTTTTAAGCGCAGGTTCTATAAAAACATTGGATAAAATCTTTAGGCTATCGGGATTTATATAATCTTTAAAATCACCTTCTTCCTGTCCTGGGTTTTCTACTTTAAATAATCTGTCGTACAACCTTACTTCTGCAGAATATGCATGCATAACACTTACCCAATGTATGGTACCTTTTACATTTATGCCGCTTGTATCATGTCCGCTTTTACTTTCAGGAATATATTCAGCATATATCTCACTTACACTTCCATTTTCATCTTTTTTAAACCCGGTACATTTTATTATGTAAGCATGTTTCAACCGAACCATAAGACCTGGTGCAAGGCGAAAATATTTCTTTGCAGCTTCTTCCATAAAATCGTCACGCTCTATCCATAACGTCTTGCTAAAGGGTAATGCACGGGTACCGCCGCCCCCTTCTACCTCGGGATTATTTTCCCCTTCCAATTCTTCTACCTGACCATCAGGATAGTTGGTTATGATTAATTTAACCGGATCTAAAACTGCCATTCGCCTGATTGAAGACTTGTTCAGGTCTTCACGAACACAAAACTCCAGAAGACTTAACTCAATCAGGTTTTCACGTTTTTGTATACCTATTTTATCACAAAAAGTACGTATGCTTTCCGGAGTATAACCTCTACGCCTGAAAGCTGCAATTGTAGGCATACGTGGGTCATTCCATGATTCAACAATTTTCTCATTTACCAGTTGCAGTAACCGGCGTTTACTCATAACTGTATAATTCAGATTTAATCTTGCAAACTCAAACTGATGAGAAGGAAATATTTCGAGTTGCTCTATAAACCAATCATACAACTCTCTGTGTGGTATAAATTCAAGGGTACAAATGGAGTGTGTAATTTCTTCTATGCTATCACTTTGTCCGTGTGCAAAATCGTACATTGGATAGATGCACCATTTGTCTCCTGTACGGTGATGATGAGCACGTTTAATACGATACATCAGTGGATCTCTCATGTGCATATTTGGGCTTGCTAAATCAATCTTAGCCCTTAGTACTTTTGAACCATCTTCAAATGCACCTTCTTTCATTTTTGTAAAAAGGTCCAGATTTTCCTCTACACTCCTGTTACGAAAATCATTTCCTTTACCGGGGTCAGTTGGTGTACCTTTTTGCGCAGCTATTTCTTCGGGTGAACTATCATCAACATAAGCAAGCCCCTTGCTTATAAGCTTTAGAGCATACGCATATAAAGTATCAAAATAGTCAGAAGCATAGAGTTCATTTGCCCAGGTAAATCCAAGCCATTTTACATCTTCTTTTATACTGTCTACATATTCTATATCCTCTTTTACAGGATTTGTATCGTCAAAGCGTAGATTGGTTTTGCCGCCGTACTTGAGCGCCAACCCAAAATTTAAGCAAATGCTTTTGGCATGTCCTATATGCAGATAGCCATTTGGCTCAGGGGGAAATCGTGTAACAATGCTTTTATATTTACCGGAAGCCAGGTCAGCTTCTACTATTTCTTCTAAAAAGTTTAAACTTTTTTCTTCCATCATAAAATTAATAACTTGAAATACAAAGATAATGGACAAAGAGAGAGCTGCAACCAGCAAAAGAAAACTAGATATACATTAGCAATGTAGAGGTAAAACTGTGGTATTCTTATGTTACACTATCCTCTACCAACTTTTCTGACACCGATTCTTTTTTAGGACGACGTCGCAGCAATAGTATCTGACCCTTGTGTCGGGTTGGCACTTCATCCCCCAGCAGTTTTCCCCAGGGACGTAATTCTTCTATGCGGTCAAAGATTATCTTTAAGATTGCTACCAGAGGTATAGAAAGAAACATACCACTTACACCCCACATAGCACCACCTAACAATACAATAATAATAGAAAAAAGTGCATTTATCTGCACCTTTGAAGACACAATTCGTGGAACTATTATGTTGTTATCAATAAACTGAATTACTAGGTAAACAATGACTACACCGAGCTGGGTAGAGTATCCTTCTTTTGTAATTGTTGCCATTAAAATAGGTAGTGCTATAGCTATTATGCCGCCTATGTAAGGTATCATATTTAATAATGCCCCAATTACACCAATTAAAACAGCATACTTAACGCCAAGCATCATTAGTGCTGCAGAATTTAAAATGGCTATAATGAGGGCTTCTAACAATAAACCTACCATAAAACTCTGGATAGCGGTTTTAGTCTGATCCAATATAGCCCGGACTTTTACACTATTATCTTCTGAAAAAACTTCAAAAAGAAAGTTGAGAATAAGAGACTTGTAAAACAAAAATAGAAACGTGTAAACAGGCAATAAAAAAACAACACTCAATGTTCCCAAAGCGGTTCCTAGGGTAGTTCCAATGAGCGCATTTCCCCCCGCCATAGCATCATTAAGTAATTGAACCTGCTTTTGAATGGCAATTCCAAACCGAGCCTGTAACCATACTTGTAACTCATGCAATAGACTTCCAAGTTTGGCTTTTAAAAGTGGGAGATTATCTACTAGTCCTGCTATTTGCGAAGAAAGAAAATAGAAAATACTACTTACAAAAATAATACTGACTAACAATGCAATACTAATTGCCCAAAAATTAGATATTCCTAAACGCTTAAGCTTATTGACAGCGGGGTTAAGTAATATGGCTATGATAGCAGAAAATGCGAGTGGTACCAATATATCTCTTAAATTCATAAGTATATATACTGATAAAACTAAGCCTAATAGTACCACTGTACTCTTTATATAAAAGGGGTATTCTTTTTTTACCATAAATGTGTTGATTAAATAATTATACCAATATAAAAAACCTCACCGAATACACAATTTATAAGTTTGATTTACTAAGTCAGACGGTTTAATTATGATATAAATGCTGTTTTAGCTTTTATTGTATTTATTGATTGTTTTCATATTGGAAATTTGCAATTTTTAATATTAAAGGATGCTTTAATCTTGCACCATTTATATATTTTGGGCAATGATAACTGTAAATGTTGTATAATATTATAACAAGTAGAAATAACATAAAATCTATCCCAAAATAGGAATAAGGGATAATTGTGGTTATTACTGACTTTAAAGATGCTTAAAAAAAATTTAAACCAATAGAATACCTTGATTTTAGATTAAGAAATAAGAGCTTTTTGCGAGTGCATTAAGGTAAATTTTAAGAGGAACTGGATAAGGTCAACAATTTATGTTAGGTTAAGTTCCAAACGAATTCGGTTTAAGCATAATTTTTTGAGGATAGTCGCAAAATAAAAAGGAAGAAACCTTTTACCGTTTAAAGAACTATTAAAAAATAAATAGCAATTATTAAGAAACTGAAATCTATTTAATGTTGAATTAATCTGAATTAAAAGAATAAATAAAATAGAATTAAATTAGGTGTTAAATCATTAGCGTTGCGTTATAAGTCGAAGATAGTCAATTGATTATGATTTTGTTCTTTGAAATATTGTAATTGAGTTTGTTGAAACAGTTGATTTATGGGCATTTTTTCAAAAATGGAGATACTTACTATCTGTAGGATT
>JANPGE010000018.1:0-4239 GCA_031423805.1 Segetibacter sp.
AATACTAACGCCAATGCCGAATCATTTAATTCAAAAATTAAACTCTTCAGGGCAAACCAAAGAGGAGTAGTGGATATCTCCTTTTTTTTGTTTAGGCTACACAAACTTTTTGCTTAGTCCCCACAATATTAATGTGAGCCGAATTAATGAACAGCCTGATAAAATTGCGATTTGCTTTAGTTAATCGATTTGCCAATCTATGGGGTCTTTACCCGAAAGCATAAGAAATTGATTGGTTTTGCTGAAGTGACGGCAACCGAAAAAACCTTTATCTGCACTAAAAGGAGACGGATGGGCAGCTTTTAAAACATGGTGTTTTGTTTCATCAATTAATTGTTGCTTTTCTTGTGCATATTTACCCCAAAGTAAAAAAATGACTCCTTCTTTTTGTTTTGAAATTTTGCTTATTACTTCATCTGTAAAGTTAGTCCACCCTAATTTAGCATGACTTGCCGGTTCATTAGCCCTAACAGTAAGTACAGAATTTAACAACAAAACTCCCTGCAAAGCCCATTTGGTTAAATTGCCGGAGGTTGGTATGGGCATACCAATATCTTTATGTAATTCTTTAAAGATATTAATTAGGGAGGGTGGAGGCTTAATACCATCGGGTACTGAAAAACTTAATCCATGAGCCTGACCAAAACCATGATATGGATCTTGCCCAAGAATAACAACTTTAACCTTAATAAAGGGTGTTTGGTTAAATGCATTAAAAATAAGTGAACCGGGTGGGTATATAGTTTTGCCTTGAGACTTTTCTATTTTAAGAAAGGTAACAATCTGTTGAAAATATGATTTGTGAAACTCAAACTGTAGCTCTTCCTTCCAGCCGGGTTCAATTTTTACATCCATATTAGAAAAATATTCTTGGAAATGTAAGCTAAATAATTTTGAATGATTGAGTATTAAAAATTATGAATTATTAAATGGTTGTACTATAACTACTGTTTTACTTTTCCCAAAATAATAACTACTTTATCAGACTGTTAAAAGCATGCCGATTAAGAAATACCAATGTTCGTTTTACTTTACTTTTACCGCCAAGAGAATTATATAATGAAACTAATACAGTTTATAGTTTTTATATTAATAAGCGTACAATCTTATACACAAAAAGTATATGATTTTGATGCTACATGCAAAGCTGCTTATAACGACATCATTAAACTAAAAATAAAAACAGGTCAGGATCTTGTAAATAAGGCTCGTCAACAAAACCCCAATAACCTTATACCCGATTTGCTGGAAGGGTATATAGATTTTTTTGTGTTGTTTTTTAATGAAGACCCCAAAGAATTCGAAAAACGAAAGGATAATTTTGATAGACATTTAGATGCTTTTAATGATGGTCCCGATGACAATCCTTTTTATAGATACTGCAAGGCAATTACCTATATACAAAGAGCATCTGTAAGAATAAAATTTGGTGAACGGTTTGGGGCAGGTTGGGATTTTAAAAAAGCAAATTCACTCATAAAAGATAACAAATACAGATATCCAAATTTTACCCCAAACAACATGGTTTATGGATCTATACAAGTTGTTATAGGCACTATACCTAGCGGGTATAAATGGATAACAAGTATATTAGGAATGAAGGGATCAATAAATCAGGGAATGCAGTTAATGAGAAGTTTTATTAATAGCAATGATAGCAATGCACGACTCTTTAATAATGAAGCAATATTTTATTATTGTTACCTTATGTTTTACATTGAAAATAAACCTGAAGAAGTTTTTAAATTAATTCAGTCAAAAAAATTAGATGTCATTAATGTACACCTCTTTACATACTTAGCTGCTAATCTGGGAATCAATAATAAACAAACTGATTATGCCTTACAGGTCATTCAAAACCGTAACACTAGCCTCGACTATTTGCCAGTTACTGTTTGGGATTTTGAATTGGGATATGTTAAGCTACACAAACTGCAATTGGATGAAGCAATCAATTATTTTCTGCACTTCATTAATAATTTTAAGGGTAATTTCTATGTAAAAGACGTTTTGCAAAAAATAAGCTGGTCCTATTACCTAAAAGGCAATAAAGCAGAAGCAGAAAAGTATAGACTACTAACTCTAAAAAAAGGCAATACGGATAGCGATGCAGATAAAAAGGCCTATAGAGATGCAAAGAAAAATGTTTGGCCAAATGAGACATTGCTCAAAGCACGTATCTTAAATGACGGAGGATATCAACGAGAAGCTCTCTCAACGTTGCAAACAAAAACTGTAAACGACTTTAATAAACCCGAAGAAATACTAGAATACTCTTATAGATTAGCACGTATTTATGACGATATGGGGCGAGATGATGATGCACTTAGGTTTTATAGAGTGGCAATACGATTAGGAAAGGAAAGAACAGAATATTATGCTGCAAGGGCAGCTTTACAAATGGGCTATATCTATGAACAGAAAGGTCAAAAAGCACAAGCCATATTATCTTTTCAGGAATGTATAGATATGGTAGATCATGAATACAAAGATTCTCTGGATCAAAGAGCAAAGTCAGGTATTGCCCGATGCAAAGGAGAATAAATGAAACCATTCATTACATTTTAATGATATATTTTGGAAAAAAATTATAATGAAATTATTTCCAACCTATTATATGCAGTTTTTTGAACCTATGATCTAACACTGTAAGGTTACCTAATACACACATTTTCAATTTCTTGTAGTTTCAAATAATCTCTCCATTTTTTTACAATATGTAAGAATAATGCTGAATAATAAATTATTAAAATTGTCGTTTGCACTCCATATCACACCCATTTTGCAAAGTTCAAAAATATATTTAGTATGCTGATACCCCCTACTCCCTTAAATGAGGAAGAACGCATTAAAGCATTACTCGCTTATAATATACTTGATACCTTACCCGAAAAAGAGTTTGATGAAATAACTCAACTTGCTTCTCAAATTTGCGGTACACCTGTATCCCTAATATCTTTAATTGACCCTACCCGCCAATGGTTTAAATCCCATTACGGATTAGAAATAACAGAAACACCCAGGGATCTTGCATTTTGTGCACATGCAATTACCTCGAAGGAAGAAATATTTATAATAAATGATTCAAGAATAGACGAACGTTTTGTAGATCATCCATTAGTGGTTTCCACCCCTAATATAGTATTTTACGCCGGAGTTCCGCTTATTAATCCTGAAGGATATCCCCTGGGTACTATTTGCATAATTGACTATAAGCCTAAAACGCTTACCATTGAACAAAAAAATGCTTTAAAAGCACTCTCTAATCAAGTAGTAAAACTACTAGAACTTAAAAAAATAAACAATGAGTATAAAATAAAGCAACAAAAACTAGACAGAACAATAGAATTATATGAGCAAACAAGTAAAGTTGCAAATATTGGAGGATGGGAAATTGACCTACTTAATAAGCATTTAACCTGGTCGGCAATCACAAAAACAATCCATGATGTGCCTTCAGATTTTGTTCCCGATATAGAATCTGCTATAAACTTTTACAAGCCTGGAAAAAACCGAGACCTTATTACCGGGTATGTAATTGATGCTATTGAAAGCGGAGTAGCATTTGAAGGAGAATTTGAAATTATTACTTTTAAGGGTAATGAAAAATGGGTAAGATTAAAAGGAGATTGTGAAATAGTAAATGGAAAATGTATAAGAGTATATGGAATATTTCAAGACATACAGGATGAGAAAATGAAAGACATTCAACTGTCTAGAAGTGAAGAACAATTTAGAAAATCTTTTCAACATGCCAGTATAGGCATGGCATTATTTTCTCCAGGAGGAAGGTGGATGAAAGTAAACAAAAGCATTTGCAAAATTCTGGGTTACACCGAAGAAGAAATGCTAAAACTGGCCATTAAAGATATAACACATGCTGAAGATTTGGATCAGGACATCTTCATGATTAAAAGTTTAATTTCAGGCGATATAAATAATTATTCCAAAGAGAGAAGATTTTTTAATAGTAAAGGAGAAATTGTTTTTGTTATTCTATCAGTAACACTGTTAAGAGACGAAGATGGTAAGGCAATTCATTTTATAGCTCAGATAACTGACATAACTGCCCGAAAAGTAGCAGAACAACAAGTAGAAAGTGAACGTAAACTATTGGTTACTTTAATTGATAATTTGCCTATAAATGTTTTTATAAAAGATCTTCACTCCCGTAAAATTTTGGTAAATCAAAAAGAAATAGAACATATGGGGGCTAAAGATGAAACAGAGATTTTAGGT
>JANPGE010000019.1:0-2010 GCA_031423805.1 Segetibacter sp.
TTTGGCGATTTGCCCGTATTGCTCAATGATTTGGTGGCAATGAGGATTTTTGAACCTGCATCTAAACTTCGTTCGCTGGAACTTATGGAACAGTTTTTTGGTATTACACATAGCCGTAAGACTTACTACAAGATAGCGCCAAATTGTATTGAACTGAAGCGAACGGTGGAAGAGAAAGTGATTGCTTTTGCCAAAGAAAATTATGCTTTCCAATTCGATATTGTGTTTTACGATGTAACTACACTTTACTTTGAAACTTTTGAAGAAGACGAGCTACGAAAGAACGGTTTTTCAAAAGACAATAAATCTCAACAGCCACAAATACTGATTGCACTAATGGTAAGCAAAGAAGGTTTCCCTATTGCTTATGAAGTATTTTCTGGCAACACATTTGAAGGGCACACAATCATCCCTGTGGTGAAGCAATTTATTGAAGCCAATGAGGTAAAAGAATTTACTGTAGTTGCGGATGCTGCTATGATTAGTACAGAGAATGTAAAGCAATTAATCCAAAACAATATCAACTATATCGTTGGGGCAAGGCTTGGCAATATTCCCTCCAGCCTGCTTGAGAATATTGATAAAAACATCTGCAGGGAAGATGGTAAAAGCATCCGGATAAAAACAGATAACGGGTATCTAATCTGTAGTTATTCTTCGTTGCGGTATCGCAAGGATTTGTATGATATGAATAAACAAATTGAAAAGGCAAAGCAGGTGGTTGAAAAACCATCTAAGAACAAAAAACTAAAGTTTACCAAAACCAATAATCATCAATTAGAAATCAACGAAGTGCTTATTGAGAAAACAAAGAAGCTACTTGGCATCAAAGGCTATTATACCAATTTGGAAGCATCTGTTGCAGACAATACAATGATCATAGAACGTTACCACGAACTCTATAAAATAGAACAAGCGTTCAGAATATCGAAAAGCGATCTACAAACCAGGCCGATTTTTCACTACAAAGAGCAACCTATAAAACTACACATTTTGATATGTTTTATGGCATTGGTTATATCAAAGCATATCGAGTTAGAGGCGGGTATCTCGATAAGAAAGTTCTTGGATGAATCAAAGAAGGTTGTCGATGGGCAAATCTTAAATGAAATGACCAATAAAATCGTAACAGTGAAGGCAGAACCAACCCACAAAATGAAGGGTATTATCCAAAAATTATTGCCACCGCACTAAAAGGGACAAGTCGGGAATGGTTTATTCATGGATTTTTTGCGTAGCATAGAAGCTTTTATATTGATTTGATTTACCCAAAATCATTCCCGGGCAATACAAATAAATTCGCTATAATTTTGAAGGCATGAATGATGTTTTAGGTGAAGCATTGAAAGATTACCAGCAAGGCAACCGGCGCTATCGGTTATATATTTACAACAAGTATGGCAGCAAAGAAGTAATGCCGGTATCAACCTATTTTAGAGGCAGTAAACAGATGACGGAACTTGAGCTACTGGCATTGGAGGCTTGTACAGGTAAAATATTGGACATAGGTGCAGCAGCCGGTAGCCATGCATTGTTATTGCAGCAAAAAGGCCTGGATGTTACCGCTATGGATATATCCGCAGGTGCTTCAGCCGTCATGAAACAACGGGATGTAAACAAAATTATTTCCGCTGATATTTTCACTTATAAGCAACAGAAATTCGATACAATGCTGCTCTTAATGAATGGAATTGGCCTCGCCGGAACATTGGCTGGGCTGCGGAAATTACTACAATCACTAAAACACCTGCTGCATCCCAAAGGACAGGTATTGTTTGATTCTTCCGATGTATCCTATTTGTATCAGGACGAAGTTTTTCCTGAACACTATTATGGGGAAATTGATTATGAATATGCATACCGTGGGCAGCATTCCGGTTGGTTTAAATGGTTATATATTGACCAGCAAACAATGTCTGCTATTGCAATAGAAGCAGGTTTTCAAATGGAATTGTTGTTTGAAGATGCACACCAGCAATATCTTGCAAGACTTACAAAGTTGTAGTAAAC
>JANPGE010000020.1:0-3782 GCA_031423805.1 Segetibacter sp.
GTAGCACCTTTTTCTATGTAGGTGCCACCGGTATTTTGATTGTTGCTTTCAAGCGCCTTAAAAATATCGTTGATGCTGATATTGTAAGATTGCAATTTGTTCGGGTCAACTTCAATCGAATATTGTTTTAGCTTACCACCAAAACTGCTCACTTCAGCCACACCTTTTACACCCAATAGCTGGCGCCTTACAATCCAATCCTGAATGGTGCGTAAGTCTGTTTCATTGAATTTATTTTCATACCCATCTTTGGGTCTTACCACATACTGGTAAATCTCTCCAAGACCAGTGCTTACAGGCCCCATTTCCGGCACGCCAATACCTGCCGGAATTTCTGATTGCACTTTTTGTAGCCGCTCTGCAACCTGTTGCCTTGCCCAATACACATCTGTTGCATCATCAAATACAATGGTAACAAGTGACAGGCCAAAACGGGAGAAACTCCTTATTTCTTTTAAGCCCGAAATATTATTGTTAGCCTGCTCTATGGGAAAAGTTACTAACCTTTCAATATCTGTAGCACCAAAAGATGGTGCCATCGTAATTACCTGCACCTGATTGTCGGTAATATCTGGTACTGCATCTATAGGTAATTTGGTAAACTGGTAACTGCCATATCCCAATAGTGCAAAAATGAATAATCCTATAATGAGTTTATTCTTTACAGAAAACGCAATGATTTTATTAAGCATAAAATATCTTGAAATTGTAATTGAATGATGCTTTATAGCACAGCTATATATGTGCAAAAGCAAACATGGTATTTCTTAAAAGTCAAAAACTGATTAACAAGATTTTGGAGGCTGCCAAATGCTTGACAGATAGGAGGAGATAATGGACGGGTCTTTTGAAATGAACACTTTTTGAGTAGTCACTTCAATTGGTGGTAATAACGTGAATTGTAATGTTGGTGGAACAAAAGCCGGCATAACTGAAAATACACAATCGTTGCTTGTTTTAAAGGGCAATTGCATATCCCGATCATAATCTTTGTCCTTAGGGTTACCATGCATATAATGCATATCTAAAAACGCTATAAAAGTAATTTTGCTATTTTCCTGCTGATGTTCTGCAAAGTGTTCAAAAATTACCGGCAACTTAAATAGTTGATGTGCTTCTGTTGTAGAGAACATATACACTACAAGAAAAAATATTGCAATAATTTTTTTCACTATTACAAAAATAAGCTAAAAAGCCTTTGTACCTACAATGTATTAAAAGTCAGAGCTTTCATAAATAAAAAGCCCAAAACCATGTTTTGGTTTTGGGCTTTAAAAAATTTTGTTAAGTACAGTATTTACATTGCAGCAAGCTGAACCTTTTGCTGAAGTTCCATTACATTCTCTTTGAAAAGGCTGTCTGTGTCCATAAGATCCTTTACTGTTTGGCAACTATGAATGACTGTAGTGTGGTCGCGGCCACCAAAATGCTCGCCAATGGTCTTTAAGCTGTTTTTTGTAAACGATTTTGCAAGGAACATTGTTATCTGTCTTGCCTGAACGATTTCGCGTTTACGGGTCTTTTGCAGCAGCTTGTCATAAGGCACATCAAAAAATTCGCAAACCATTTTCTGAATAGTGTCTATTGTTATTTCTTTACTACTTGTTTTTACAAAATTGCGAAGCACTTTCTTTGCCAGTTCCAGATCAATTTCTCTTTTGTTAAGAGAAGATTGTGCCAATAAAGAAATAAGTGCTCCTTCCAGTTCTCTGATGTTGCTGTTGATATTATAAGATACGTACTTCACGACCTCACGTGGCATATCGAGACCGTCGTTCTTCATTTTACGATCCAGAATTTCTATTCGGGTATCATAATCGGGCATTTGAAGATCAGCACTCAAACCCCATCTGAAACGGCTTAGTAGTCTTTCCTGCAATCCATCCAAATCTTTTGGTGGTTTATCTGAAGACAATACCAATTGCTTACCTGACTGATGTAAGTGGTTAAATATTGCAAAAAATGCATCCTGACTTCTTTCAGCACGGTTAAAGAACTGAACATCATCTATTATCAATACGTCAATTAACTGATAAAAATGAATAAAGTCGTTGATGGCATTGTTGCGGCTATGGTCTTGAAACTGATTGATAAACTTTTCAGAACTTACATATAAAACAACTTTGTTTGGGTGCAATCTTTTAACCTCATTACCTATAGCTTGTGCAAGGTGCGTTTTACCCAATCCTACACCACCATATACAACAAGCGGATTAAAAGAATTGGCTCCAGGCTTTTCAGCAACAGTTTTGCCGGCACGTCTTGCAACACGATTACAATCGCCTTCTATATAACTGTCAAAAGTGTAAATGGGATTAAGTTGCGGATCTATCTGCATCTTCTTAAGCCCGGGGATTACAAATGGATTTTTCACCGGGTTGTTAATTACCAATGGAAAATCCATTTCGTTGTTGCTGTAAGTTTTTATGTTATTGGCAGGTACATCCATGGTTAGTGGCTTGTTGTTACTATTGCCACTGTCTACCATAATCCGGTATTCGAGTCTTGCCTCTTTTCCTAGTTCTCTTTTTAATGTTTTTGCAAGAAGGTTTACATAATGTTCCTCAAGATATTCATAAAAAAACTGACTAGGTACCTGAATAAGTAAAACATTGACCCTAAGTTCAACAGGCTTGATAGGCTCAAACCATGTTTTGTAATGTTGCCATTCTACAATGTCTTTAATAATCTTTAAGCAATTACTCCAGACAATATCAGCAGTTTTGGCCATGTTAATCACTACAGGTTTATTTTTATTGTTTCTATATAATTGTTTACAAATCCTATTTATACTTACCAACACTTGTGTATAAAAAAATTTGGTCGGACGGCGAATATCAAACAAAGTTTTTTAAAAAAAAAGTTTTTAAAAAGCTTGTTTTTTAAATTCAGTTAACAGTGTCTTAGTTAAATACAACTATTTTTTTTCATGCCAAAAACTTTAATTTTTATAAAAAAATCAATATTTATTTTGAACCACAACAACGACGGGCGTTTTATTTTTTTTGGTATTTTTTTTTGGCAATTTTTTCATCAAAATTGGAATAGTTCCTGGCAAAAAATTCCATGAAAAAAAATTATTTCCCAACAAAAAAAATAAAAAGAATTGTTTTTTTAAATAAAAAATTGTGACTAAAACAATTTATTCATAAAATAAAAGACACTATCAGATATATTTATTAGTACATGAACCTTTTTGCATCAAATAATGCCTCATAAAAGGTAAGTGCAAATCACTAAAAATTCTTGAAAGCCTTACCAACAGACGATTATATGACTTTATAAGATGCAGTTCATTGGATAAGATTTGTATGTAGTAATAAAAATTGGATTGAAAAGTTACAAACAAAAAGTTGCATTTACCAAAAGAAAAATTTCTATTTTCAATAAAAAAAAAGAAAATACACTAAGTAGAGATGTTTGTCCGGAATAATATTTTAAACAATACTTTTGCTTCTTAAATTTTTATTAAAATGTCATTTGAGATTACGGGCAAGTTAATTGCTAAATTCGATGTAGTTCAACGTAGTGAAACCTTTAAAACAAGAGAATTTGTTCTTGAAAATGCTGAAGATAATAACGGCAGAGTTTTTACCAGTTATATTAAGTTTCAGTGTGTGCAGGATAAAACTTCTATGCCTGATCGATTTAACTTAGGAGATGAAGTTAAAGTACAGTTTAACATAAAGGGCACAAAATGGGAAAAGGATGGTAAAACAAATTACATTACTAACCTTGATGCATGGAGAATGGAAAGTGTTAAGCTTGGTCAACAAAGCGCA
>JANPGE010000021.1:0-8113 GCA_031423805.1 Segetibacter sp.
ATTATTAGTTAATACGTCTTAAATGCCAGGCATAAAAAGAATAGTACATAAACATCCGTTGGCTATAAGATGGTTTCACTGGATTAATTTTCCAGTGTTGGCCTGTATGATTTGGAGTGGTATGCTTATTTACTGGGCCAATGATGTATATAAAATAAGCTGGGGTTCTACCGTTTTATTTAAATTCTTCCCTCAAGGCTTTTACAAATCTCTCCTCATACCTTTTAGGTTGGCAGAAGGCATGAACTGGCATTTTGCGCTCATGTGGGTTTTTGCGTTCAATGGATTATTGTATGTTTTGTTTACAATTTTTTCAGGGCAATGGCGATTTTTATTGCCAAATCGCCAAAGCATTAAAGAAGCATGGCTGGTACTGTTGCATGACTTACACATCCGCAAAACTGCACCACCTGCTTTGAAATATAATGCTGCACAACGCATAGCATATTCAGCCATTATCATTATGGGAATCGGTTCCTTACTCACTGGCATAGCCATATACAAACCTGTTCAATTTAGCACAATCACCTGGATTTGCGGAGGATATGAAACGGCAAGGGCTATACATTTTATACTAACCATAGGTTATGTTTTATTTTTTTTAGTACACATAATCCAGGTTATCAAAACTGGTTGGAATAATTTTCAGGCAATGGTTACGGGATTTGAGATTTTACCTGCTTCAACTAAAAAAACTGACAATGTCTAATAATCCATTCTCTGAAGAAAACATCAGCAGCAAACCGCTCCGAAAAAAAAGCCTGATTGCATTTTTAATACTCTTGGCTTTTCTTGCAACAGCATGGTACATTTTCAACTATATAAAAAAACAACCGGAAGTTGCCGGAACACCAAAACCTTTAAGAAAGACGCTGAATTTAAATGAAAAAGTTTTTTCGTCTTTATTTGACAGCAGCAAATTGGTAAAAGAATATCCTATAAGTGAAGCTGCAAAAAAAGTAAGGGTAAATGGTAAAGATGGATTGAGAGATAGTATAAGCGAACAATCGTGGAGATTAAAAGTTGTAAGGAATACCGGGGATACTTTTTCAGTTTCATTAGATGAAATAAAAAGATTGCCAAAAAAAGAAATTGTTTTTGACTTTAAATGTATTGAAGGTTGGAGTCAGGTATCACATTGGGCCGGTGTTCCTTTAAAAACTTTTATAGAACATTACAACCTGCACCCGCAATCTAAAATGAAATATATTGGGCTACAAACCCCTGACAAAGGTTATTATGTAGGTATAGATATGCCAAGTGCTTTGCACCAACAAACGCTGCTTTGTTACGAAATGAATGGCAAAACATTACCCTTAAATCAAGGCTATCCTTTAAGATTAATTATTCCTGTTAAGTATGGTATTAAACATCTGAAACGAATCGGAACTATGTTTTTCAGCAATGAAAAGCCCCCTGATTTTTGGGCAGAACGAGGTTATGATTATTATGCAGGACATTAGTTTGCAAATTTTATTCAATAAAAAACCCGGCGAAACTGACCGGGTTTTTTGTTGAATTTCTACAGAAATATTATTTGTTAGACCCTTTTTTCTTTGTTACAGAAGTTACTTTTACTTTTTTTACAATACCCTTTTTAAGTTTCAATTTTTTAGATGACTTCAATGATGAGGTTTTTATTTTGGCAGACTTTCCTTTCTGAATACCTCTTTCAGCCTTTGATTTGGTTAGCTTTTGACCATCATTTGCCTTTAAAATAATATCATCAACTATTTTATTATCACTGGAAATATTGTTAACTTTTATATCTCCCGCAGATTCTACAATCACTTCATTTGAGGTTATTTCATTATCAGTTATTGCCCCCTTTGCAGGAACCTCAATCTTTTCCATTTCCGAAGCCATTTCAGCCTCCTTATTCTTCATAGATTTGGGTTCGCCGGTTTTTTTCTTCATTATTTTTTTTTGAGCTCCGGCATCAGGTTCGCTGCTTACCTCCGATACTAATTCGCCTTCGGAACTTTTTACCACATTTGATTTCTCCTTGTTTTTGGATGGTGGTTGTTGCGCATATATTGCAATGCTTAAAAAAGTTGCTAACATCAACATTATCCCATTTTTCATTTTGAACATACTTACTTTTTAATAATTACTTTAATATTATTCAACAAAAATTCAAAAATATATCACAAGATAAATCCAAATTTAGAAAAACCAATTAAAGTAATTACCCCTTTTATTATTTGCCAAAAGTTTAAGGAATTTAGTATAAAATAAAGCCGAAAAATAAAGACTATATAATGCATCAATTCACGTATTTGATTGTCTTACTACAATATACCTGGAACGATTTTTTTATCCTATATTATGTGTAAACATATTTACCTATGGACAATCTTACAACTTATATAACAACCCCAACGGCCAGTCAATGGTATTCTGAAGATTTTATTTTTACCAGTGTGGTAAAATTTCTTAAAGAAAATGGGTATAAAATTCAGAAAGAAATACCCATTAAGGATGGAGGAAAATCCGATAAAATTATTAATGCAACAAAATTTTTCAAAAGAGAAATTATTGAAATAAAGGGCTTTCCGTATTGCGAATCAAATGATACTATTCATTTGCCGGTCAAAGCATCTCAACATGCAAAAAGTTGGTTTTCAGATGCATTGGTTAATTCATTTTATAATTTTGGAACATTTGAAAATGCTGAAGTTGCCATGGCATTGCCAAACATAGGACGTTATCAGGCAATAGTTGAAAAACTACATGATTATTTTACAATAAATGATTTGTATTTTAGAATATACCTGGTGAATGAAGACGGCAGCATTGAGGTTTCAAACCTGAATGAGAAGTATATTAACTAGAATAATTTAGCCTTATTTCAGAAGCGTAATATCACCAATCTTCTGTATTTTGGTATTATCAGAATATTCAACTTCAAGGGTGTAATGGTAAACGTCTGCCGGTTGTAGAATCCCTTTATATTTGCCGTTCCAGGCACTTTTTCTATCGGTAGTTTCAAAAACAACATTTCCCCATCTGTTATAAATTCTCCAGTTCATTTTTTGAATACCATAACCCCTCACCATAATTATATCATTTGTACCATCGCTATTAGGCGAAAATGCGGAAGGTACGTCTAGTAATGGTAGAACTTTAGCACTTATAATTTGTACAGCGGTATCAGCACATCCACTTGCATTAATTGCAACCAACATAGCACTAAAGTTGTTATTGGTGTTGTAAATATGCTGTACAGCCGATAATGACGTGGTGGGGATTTCATCACCATCACCAAAAATCCATTTATATCTTATAGCTCCCGTACTGGCATTAAAAAATTGAACAGGCGTATTGGATTGAGGAGGATTTGGTGCAAATGAAAATGCCGCATTAGGTTTATCAGCCACCGTTATAGTAAAAATTGTACTGTCAGATTTATTACATGTACCTGAATCAATTGCAACCAGCTTTACTACAAATACGCCAGGGGTATTATAAACATGGGTAGGATATTGTGCTGTAGAAGTAGCCCCATCACCAAAGTCCCAAAAGAACTGCTCACCTGCATCTGAAGTATTGTTGAAATAAGCGTTGTAAGGTGCACAACCCAATACAGGAGTTTCAAATTTTGCTTTTACTAATGAGGCAATTCTTAATGTATCTGTAATAGTCTCTGGTGCATTGCAAAAATTTGTATCTATCACTGTAAGCTTTAACACATATATTCCCGGTGACGGAAAACTGTGATATATAGTATCAGTGCCGGTAGTTATTACAGGAGTATTGTCCCCAAAACTCCAGGTAAATGATTGATTGGTGAATGTTTTACCGGGAGGAGAAACAAATGTAGTGTTAACAAAGCGATAATTAAATGCTGTACAAGGATCTAATTTTTTAGAGATAAAACCCAAATTTGCTTTATCAGTTTTTACTTTTATGCTAAGGTATGCAGTATCTCTTAGGTTACATTTTTGACTATCAATAGATACAAGCATTACCCTGTAATTTCCTATGGCAGTGAAGCTGTGTGTAATATTTGGAGTAGTGGTAATTATTTCAGGTGTTCCATCTCCAAAATTCCATAAATAATTTTTGCCTTCGGCTAAAGTATCTGTAAAATTTACGGTTAAGGGAAGGCAGCCAACAGTATCTCCAATTACTGCATCTATAGATGAGCGTATGCTACCGGCAACGCCTGATTCGTTGAAAGCTATTTTAATTGCCGCGAGATTACATTCTACAGATCCGTTAGTTCTAGACCATACCCCGGGAGTAGTTGGAAAAACTGCCCCGCCACCACAGTTAGCACACATAGCCTGATAAATTGTGCCGTTTCTGTCAAACCGACTTGTGCCACCATCTACGTGTTCTGAATAATTGCCTCCATTTTGCCCAAAATAACTTCCAAACAATTGGCTTTGAGCATTCTTTTCCAAAACGAAAAAGTAAAAGTCGCTATTATCCGTATTCTTTTGAAAAGCATCGCTTGTTATACTCATACCATTTGTACCCGCATTTGGGTAACCAACTTTGGCATTTGCATCTCCTCCCCATCCTGATACATAAACGTTTTCACATCTATCTACCAAAAATGCAATGGGAGAAATATTAGGTAATGGAGAACCGGGTGTTCCAAATACGGTTGAATAAACATAACCTGAAAGATCGGGCTTTAGTTTACTGATAAATTGCTTGCTGCCTGGTTGAGAAAAAGCAACATTGGTGGTTACAGGCCATGATGCAGTAGTGGTACCCATTACATAAGGAAAAGAATATTTGTCAAACTGAATACCATATAACATGTCATAACCGGTTGTACCAAGATAAGTAGACTTTAACAACTGACCGGCAGGAGATATAATAGCTACAAAGCCATCTGTAAGACCCTGAAATGCCCCACCTATTACATTTGTTTTATCCCCAGGAAAATTGCTGCTGGCTGTATTACCACCAATATAAATATTGTTGTCTGTTGGATTTATTGCAAGTACAAATGCAGCATCATCGCCACTACCCCCCAACAAAGTACTTTGTAGCATAATAGATAGTGTAGGATCCATCTTTATAAATACTGCATCCTGCCTTCCTGATAATACGGTTTGAAATGCGCCTGGGGATGTAGGAAAAATAGCGGACTGTGTATTTGAAGCCAATAATATATTCCCTGAACCATCAAGTATTACTTCAGAACGTGCATCATCACCATAATTTCTTCTTATACTTTCTGCACCTTTTGGGTCTGCATATTTTGGCCTTATATTTACTCCGTCATAATCTGCCCCTCCTATTCGTCTTGATCCTATGAGAGCAGATCCGGAAGCATTAAATTTTGTAAGTACTATATCATAATTACCGCCGGTACCTATAGTAGCACCTGTAGAAGGATAATTACTGGAATTACTACGGCCTGCTAATACAAGCTGACCTTGTGCATCTACTATAAGGCTGTGGGGTTGCTCATTTTTATTGCCTCCCAGGTAAGTTGCATAAACTCTGTCTGTACCTGAAGGGTTAAACTTAATGATGCCTATATCATAACCCGGAAGGTTTTCTTCATCTTTAATTCCACCATTAAATGTACCCTGGTAAGCACCTGTATTTACCGGAAAGCCTGCATCAAATACAATTCCACCAGCATAAAAACTACCGTCAGGACCATAAGTTGCAGTATACCCCCAATTATCCGCTGTGCTGCCTGTAAATGTTGAAAAGACCAGGGTAGGGTCTATAACCAAAGGAATGGATTTATCGTAATTATCTAAAATAAATGAAACTATATTTTCGGATACTTTAAAGGAACATCTAACCTCTTTTTTCAAGCCATTAATAACCTGAAAAGCATAAGGTGCCATTTCACGGGTTTCTGCAACGGATGTTTTTATAACAAGTTCTCTATTAATAGTTTTCAACTCATTTACACCTTCATATTTCATAGCTATTTGAGCTGCATCTGCACCAGGTAAAACCAGAATGTCATATTTAAGTCTACCATTGTCAGTATAGTACCTCACATCTATTCCCTTATACATTTCACTATAGTTAACCGCCTGAAATATTCTACAGTTACTTGACCATTTATCGGCACTATTGCCAATAATATAATTGTTATAGGTTGGTAGTGGTTTATCAGGCGTTAATATGGGTTTAAGTGAATTTAAAAACCTTACTTCGTATGCATGTGAGTGAAGAATGAAACTATCAGGATTTATAGGACTAATATCAGGATTTATGCTTTTGCTTCCTGTCTCTCTTTTGTTGTCATGTGGGCCATGAAAAATGGCAGCAATTTCCTCCATGTCTTTTGCATTATGCTGCATAACTCTAAACCCGTTTGATTCCAGAAAAAATGCACCATTTGTTATTTGGCCCTTGTATTTTACCAATTCATTCCATTGGCCTTTATTCTCAACAAATTCTATGTTTGAAAACTGTGCAGGACATTCAGTATAAATAATAGAAAATATAATAACCCCAAATAGAACTTTTGCATAACTCTTTTTCCAAAAAAATAAAATAGTCAATCCCGAAAGTTCGATATTATTCATGTTGTAATTTATGAAATTTTACTCCAAACAGTTTTCCCTTTTTGAAGCAAAAGATAATTTTTTAACGGTTGATTTTGAAGAGAAACAAGATCTTCATCTTTAGTTAACAGAGTTTCAGCTTCTTGTTTTGCTTTTTGCAATATATCCTTATCATTAACAATATTGGCAAGTTTAAAGTTCAATGCACCACTTTGTCTTGTTCCCTCTATATCACCGGGTCCACGTAGCTCCAAATCTTTTTCTGCAATTTTAAATCCATCATTGGTTTCACACATTATTTTTATTCGTTCCCGCCCATCTGCACTAAGCTTACCTGTTAATAATATGCAATAGCTTTTTTCAGTACCTCGTCCTACCCTACCCCGCAACTGATGAAGTTGTGATAATCCAAATTTTTCAGCATTTTCAATAACCATTATAGATGCATTGGGAATATTTACCCCAACTTCTATAACTGTAGTACTCACCATAATTTGTGTATCGCCTTGTACAAATCGTTGCATATTGGTTGACTTAACATCTGCGGGCAATCGCCCATGTACCATACTTATCCAATATTTTGGTTCGGGGAAAAATGCTTTTACATGCTCATAACCATCCATCAGATTTTCATAATCCAGTTTTTCGCTTTCTTCAATTAATGGAAAAATAATGTATGCCTGTCGTCCTTTTTCAATTTCCTCCCTGATAAAATCCATGACTTTTACCCGGTGTATCTCATTTCTATGAACCGTTGTCACGGGCTGCCTGCCGGGTGGCAATTCATCCATTACGCTATAGTCAAGATCTCCGTATGCTGTCATGGCTAATGTACGCGGAATAGGCGTTGCAGTCATGACCAATACATGCGGATGAATGGCTGCTTTAGCCCATAGTTTAGCTCTTTGTGCTACACCAAACCTATGTTGTTCATCAATAATGGAAAGACCAAGGTTTTGAAATATTACCGGATCTTCAATTAAAGCATGGGTACCAATAATCATGTGCAGTGTCCCATCGGCTAATAGTCGAAGAATTTCCCTTCGTTCCGCTGTTTTAGTACTTCCTGTTAATATTCTAATATGTACTGGCATATCCTTAAGCAACTGACTTATGCTTATAAAATGCTGCCTTGCCAGAATCTCTGTTGGTGCCATAAGGCAACTTTGATAACCATTATCGGCAGCCAATAACATAGTTAAGAGAGCAACAATGGTTTTGCCGCTGCCTACATCGCCTTGTAATAAGCGCTGCATGGGGTGCAGCTGTGTTAAGTCGTGGCTAATTTCTGTAATTACTTTTTGTTGGGAATTTGTAAGCGAAAACGGCAGATGATTCAACATTTGTGGCATAAGTATTGTTGAAACTGCGATAGAAGGCGCATCAATACTGCGTCGCTTAATGTAATGTTTACGCATCGAAAGTTGTTGCGCCAGTAGCTCGTCAAACGCCAATCGGCGCCATTCTGGCGTTGAATGATTTTCTAACGCGTTTAAATTCGCATCGGGCGTTGGGTTGTGTAATGCTTGAATACTGGATGCAAAATTAGGTAAGGCTAAATTTTTATAAACACCTGCTGGCAAGGTTTCTGGCATGGCATCTTGTTTAATCGCCAG
>JANPGE010000022.1:0-31246 GCA_031423805.1 Segetibacter sp.
TCCATCTACACAAATGCAGATTCCGGCAAAAATGTTAGAAGCAATGAGTATGGGTAAAGGGATAATAACAACCGATGTAAGTGATATGAAACTTATTATAGGTAACAATGAACGGGGTTGGATAATAGAGTATGGTAACAACAATCAATTTGCTGAACTGCTTAATTACATTGAAAACAATATGAATGAGCTTGAAATACGTGGCGCAAAAGCAATCCGTTATTTCATTGAAAATGCATCAGTAGAGGTTATTGCTAAAAGAATAAAACCATTTTTTGAAAATATTAGATAGAGAATTAGGCTACGGAAAAAAATCTCAACTCTCTATCATTGATTAAATTTAAATTGATAAAATGGTTGAATGGTAAAAAATTCAATCGTGCTTCTTAAGAAATATAAATGAAGAAAGTGCTCTTTATATTAGGTACAAGACCCGAAGGTATTAAACTCTCACCTTTAATTTCTGCATTTAAACAATCTGCAATACTTGAAACAAGGGTATGTATTACAGCACAACATCGTGAGTTACTAGATGAGGTACTTCATTTCTTTTCCCTAATGCCAGATTATGATTTGGATATTATGAAAGAAGCACAAACATTAGGCGAAATCACTTCAAAAATTTTGACTAGTGTTACTAAAGTTGTACTAGAATACCAACCTGATTTAATAATTGTACAGGGTGATACAACAACCGCATTTGCAGGGGCTTTGGTCGCATTTTACAATAAAATAAAAATCGCTCATATAGAAGCCGGACTTAGAAGTCACAATAAATTTTCACCATTTCCCGAAGAAATAAATCGGGTTTATATTTCTAAAATTGCTGATTTTCATTTTGCTCCCACGGCAATAACTTTAGAAAATCTGAAATCAGAAGGGATTAATGAAAATGCCTGGAATGTTGGTAACACTGTAATTGATGCACTATTGTTTGGATTGAAAATATTGGAAAGTAATAAAGACAATCTTGAGGAAAAGTATAACTATTTGCGACCCGATAAAAGATTAATTTTAGTTACAAGTCATAGACGGGAAAACTTTGGAGAGCCTTTGAATGGGATCTGCAATGTATTGTTGAAAGTGACTGAAGACTATCCTGATGTTGAAATTATTTTTCCTGTACATCCTAATCCAAACGTAAGAACAACTGTTGAAAATTTGTTGAAGTCAAATAAGAATATTCATCTTATTCAACCATTGCCTTATGCGGAATTAATATGGCTTATGAAAAAAAGTCATCTTATACTTACAGATTCAGGTGGTATACAAGAGGAAGCGCCAAGTCTTGGTAAGCCTGTTATAGTTATGCGTGAAGAAACAGAACGTATGGAAGGAGTTGAAGCCGGAACCGCTATTCTTGCTGGTAATCGTTTTGAAAATATATATCATCATTTGAATAGTTTACTTTCTGATACTGCTTTGTATAGTAAAATGGCCAATGCAATAAATCCCTATGGAGATGGTCATACCTCTCAAAGAATATTAAAGATACTGGAAGAGGTATTGTAATGAAAAGAAAGAAGTTGTTATACATAATGCCGGTATCATGGTTTTGGATTAAGCAAAGACCGCAATTTATTGCACAGGGACTTACTGAATACTACAATGTATCGGTTGCTTGTATTCATGACTATGATGTAAAGAAAAAATTAAAAACAGAAGAGGGGCAGTTTAGTAATTTTAGATTGTTTGGGTTCCCAACTTTAAGTTTACCCTTTAAGTTTGAATTTTTAAACACAATACAATTTTGGCTGAAAAAATTCTTTTTAAACTGGCTGATTTTTCAGTCTGAAATAGTTGTCTTTACTGTACCGGAACAAATAATATATTCCTTTAAATGGTTATTAAGATCAAGGAACATCATCTATGATTGTATGGACGATATGCCTGCATTTTATGAAGATAATATTCACCACAAAAACAGAATAATTGCCCACGAAAAAGTATTGTGTCAGGTTGCAAATAAAATAGTTGTTTCCTCCGCAGTTTTAGAATCCCGTTTGCAGGAAAGGTATCATGTACCAAAAGAAAAAATAACTATTATCAATAACGGAATCAGAAGGCTTGATTTTATCAATATTAATACGAGTACTCTTAAACATTTATTCTCTGACAAACAATTTAAATACATTGTATACTTCGGAACAATTGCTGAATGGTTTGATATAGATACCCTAATAGAATTGCTTGATAAGTATAACAATATAAAGCTGATAATTTTTGGCCCATCAGATAGTACAATTCCAACACATTCTAATATTATATATGGTGGTATATTAAAGCATGATCAGATAGAATCTGCTATGATATTTGCAGATACACTGATAATGCCATTTAAGAAAACAGAATTGGTTTTGGCTGTTAATCCCGTTAAAGCGTATGAATATATTGCAAGCGGAAGACCTGTAATTTTGACTTCATATGGCGAAACTCAAAAGTTTGCTGAATATGCTTATTTGTATGAAGATAAAGATTCATTAGATGAATTATTTCTAAAAGTATCTAAGGGTGAATTATTGCCAAAAATGGGTAAAGAAATGTGCGAAATATTTGGTTTGCAAAATACCTGGAGCAAGCGGATAGAGGCATTTGAATCAGTAATTAATATGAAAATTAATATTCTTTAGGGTTTTGATTAAATAATAGAAATTGACCCATTCTAAACTTATTGACTATACAATTTCCATCAATAAAACTTAATAATCTATTAGGTTAAAACTCAAAATGAGTTTAGATGGAGTACAAACATTTAAATACTAAGCTAAAATGTTGAATACCCTGAAAGTGGCTTTTGATACTATGAAAATGGAAGGGCCTAATAATGAATTAATTGATTTGCATTCAAATACTTCTAAAGAACAGGGTTTGTTTTTACAGGAAATTTTTGATTTGGTAAAACCGACACAATCATTAGAGGTCGGTTTGGCTTATGGAATTTCAACATTGTTTATCCTGGAAAAGCATCGTGAAAAAAATAGCAACCCCAAATCACATATTGTCATTGAGCCATTTCCATGGGCTGGTGTACCCGAGCACAACATAAAAAAAGAAAATCTTTTTGATTTGGTTGATATTAGATATCAAAAATCTCATGACGTTTTGCCAAGATTGTTTTACGAAAATCAACGAATACAATTTGCTTACATTGACACTACAAAACTGTTTGATATAGTAATGCAGGATTGCTATTTTATTGATAAAATGTTAGACATAAATGGTGTAATAGTTTTGGATGACTGCGGTGGTGGTTGGCCTGGTATACAGCGTGTAGCCCGATTCATGAATAGCATGCCTCATTATCAACTATTAAAAGGCTTTAACAAAAATAAGAAATCAAAAAAGCGAAAAATCGCAGAATCAATTATAAAAGGGTGGGTTAGGTTGGTTCCATTTAAAGATAAAGTTTTTTTGACACAGGATTTTAGTACCGATACCGAATTAAATCTTGATTATAGCTGTCTGGCCTTTAAAAAAATATCAGAAGATACACGAAACTGGGATTTTGATAAAAAAATATAGTATGAACGTTTGTATTATTCGCTATTTCAAGAATGGTTAAAGTCAGTGTTATTATTCCTGTTAAAAATGGGGGGCAGACATTGCATAAATGTCTTGATTCTATATTAGGCCAATCTAATGCAAAAGACATTGAACTGATAGTTCTGGATTCATGTTCTACTGATGATAGTGTAACGATAGCTAAACAATATAATGCTAGGATTATTAATGTACCACAGGGTTCTTTTAATCATGGTGAAACACGCAATCTTGGTATAAAAAATAGCAATGGGGATTTGCTTTATTTTACGGTTCAGGATGCTTATCTGCCAGAAAAAGATCAGTTGCAAAAAATGGTTTCACATTTTAATGATAAGCAGGTAATGGCTATAACAGGTATGCAGGCTGTACCACATGATAAAGATAAAAATCCTGCACTTTGGTTTAAAAGATTTTCAAATCCTAAAGTAGTATTTAAGCAAATTTCAACTGCAGAGTATCATTTATTAAATGATCAGGAAAAGTATAATTTAACTAAAGAGTGGGACGATGTAAATGCAATGTACAGAAGGGATGCATTGACCAAAGTGCCTTTTGAAAAAACAGATTTTGCTGAAGATAAACTATGGGCAAGGAGTGCATTGGTAAATGGAATGAAAATTGGTTTTGATCCATCAATAGTAGTTTATCATTACCATCATTCCACTTTTGCATACACTTTTATTCTTGAATACACAGTTAATTACCACCTTTATAAACACTTCAACATTTACCCAAAGTGGCCTGTGTTTTTCAGAACTTATTTGAGCAATGTTTACCAGTTAGGGAAAAACCACATGCTCTCATTTAGCGAAAAAATTTATTGGAGCTTGCACAACTTCTCCAGATTGTCAGGTTATGCAATTTCAACAATACTTTTTATTGTCATAGGCAAGTTAATGGGGAATAAAACTTTAGATCAGAGTTTTAATTTATTTTGTAATAAAGTCCCTCAAGGTAAATCGAAGTGATTTTTTTAAAGGATCTAAATATTCCTACAGCAATATCAAACTTGCATTCAGTTCTCTTAAAACAATATAATCGTAACATCTATTATGCATATTTGACATAATGCATTGCAGCAACGAATTGCCATTTTTTCGGTCAGTTCCAACTTGTATCTAATGGGTGGAAAAAAGAGTTTGGGAATGCACTCTTTGTCCCTAAAAATGTTTTGAAAAAGTATTATGGAGAAACTATTGGTTAGCGTATTAATGACATCTTACAACCGAGAAATGTACATTGCTGAAGCAATAGAAAGTGTGCTTGAATCAACTTATACCAATATTGAATTGATAGTTGTAGACGATGGTTCAAAAGATAAAACTTTGGAAATTGCACAAGACTTTGCAAGAAAAGATAACAGGGTAAAGGTTTATCAAAATTTACAAAATCTAGGTGACTATGCTAATAGAAATAAAGCTGCAAGCTATGCAACTGGTGAATGGATAATGAGTGTAGATTCAGATGATAAAATAAATGCTGATGGTATAGAAAATGTACTAAGATGTATGGCTGAATTTCCTAACGCTGATTTTGGAATGACTTATTTTAGAGATAATAAGATGGTAGAATTTGATCCCGAAACGGCTGTTAGAAAACACTTATTGGAGGCTCCGTTTTTAGCGGTAGGTCCTGGCGGAACAATAATAAGAAGAAGTTTTTTCGAAAAAATAAATGGATATTCTCCTAAATATGGACCCGCCGGTGACCTTTACTTCAACTTAAAAGCGGCCTCGCAGACGTATATTGTAATGCTTCCATTTGAGTTTCACTTTTATCGACGTCATGAGGGACAAGAGATCAATAATTACTTTTCTTATTTGTACAATAATTACAATTATTTAAAAGACGCTTTAGAGGAATTAAATCTGTTTATATCACCAAAAGAAAAAAAATGGCTGCATAATAAAAATAACAGAAGATTTCTAATGAATCTTATCAAGTACTTTTTAAAAACCCACGACATAAAAAAAGTTAAAGAGTTACTTTCCAAAACAGGGTTTAGTTTAAAAAATGCATTTCATGCACTATTTCATTAGCATCAAAATGGATATTATCATTGCATAAAAAACTACTATTTGCGCTTAAAAAATATTGGAGGCACTTATATTATGTAGTAGTAAGTAAATTGTTGCTTTTGATAAAGCAAAACGTAGCGGTATCTTCTATTGATGAGTCTATTGAAGAAATACTTAAAAATAAATTATCAGTAAGCAGATATGGAGATGGGGAATTGAGGCTAATATATGGCGAATCAATTGAGTTTCAGGGGCATGTTGCCGCTTTGCAAAACAGATTGATTGAGGTAATAAAGTCTGATAATCCAGGTCATTTAGTTTGCCTACCAGATGTCTTTACTTCATTAACGATATATAAAAGTCAGGCTGCGTATTTTTGGGAGCTTCATTTAAACAAGTATTTTTGGTCGTGGATTAAATTAATATACCCTGGAAGAGTTTATGGAAATGCTTTCTTATCACGACCGTATATAACTTTTAAGAACCATCAACAAAGTGAAAAGTGGTTTGCGGGTTTAAAAAAAATATGGAATGGAAAAGATGTACTAATAGTAGAAGGAGCGTCAAGCAGATTAGGGGTAGGTAATAATTTGTTTGATAATTGTAAATCAATACAAAGAATATTATGTCCATCTGTAAATGCATTTGCAAAATACACGGAAATTCTGGAGACTGTAAGAAAGTTAAGTAGTAATAAATTAATTCTTTTAGCTCTTGGACCGACTGCCACAATTCTTGCTTATGATCTTTTTTTAAACGGCTTTCAGGCTATTGATATTGGCCATATTGATATAGAATATGAATGGTTTTTGATGAAAGCTCATTGGAAAGTAAATATCCCGTCAAAACATACCAATGAAGCAACAAGTTTATTACCGGAAGAGTTGCTTGTTGATAATATATATTCTTCTGAAATAATTGCCACCATAAAGTAGGAAGGCTTAAAAATGATTTGTTGCTTTATTTAGAAACTACATTGAAAAATACAAAATAAAATCCTCATTATAATTTTATAGTTATTTGCTATGAGACAAACCTCCACCAAAATCAGGGAATTTTTTATAAAAATGACAGGTTATTGGATTTTTAAAAATGAGAAAATCCCAGTTGGATGCGATTTAATTAATGATTTGAAATTTAAAATTTCATTGCCGCTGAACACTGTTTTTGATGTAGGGGCCAATATCGGGCAAACTTCTATAAAGTTCAATGATTATTTCAAAAATATTAGAATCTACGCTTTTGAGCCTGTTACCAGCACTTTTGATATTTTAATAAGCAATACTAAAACTTTCGAAAATATAAGTTCATATAACATTGCATTAGGTGACCGTGTTGAAGAAATTGAAATTAACCTTTTTGATAGTAATGCTTCTGTTCTTAATTCTTTGAAAAAAGAGGCAATGAACAGCGATTCTTCAAAAAAACAAATTGTTCAGGTTACCACAGGTGATATTTTTTGCAAGGAAAACAACATAAATCAAATTGACTTATTAAAAATTGATACAGAAGGTTACGAAATCAATGTTTTGAAAGGATTAAAAGACATGATTATTCAATCAAAAGTTAAAGGTATATATTGTGAAGTAGGTCTTAATATTGCAAATAACCGAAGCACATATTTAGTAGATCTTATTAATTATATGAATACCGTTGGTTTTAAATTGTATGGTATTTATGAAATTGATAATTCAGAAATAAAAGCAGGTTTTAACTATGGCAATTTGCTTTTTATAAAACCATAATTATAAATAATTATTACCATTGATCTTTGCTCATCATTCCAGGTATACTTAACCTATTTTAATGTATAACCAAAATTTGTATGCTACCACTTATACTAATTTATACTAACAGAATTATAGTAAAATCGTAGTGGCCTTAAGTAAATAAAATTTATGTTTAGATCTATAGTAAAAAAAATATTTTTCAAGCTTTTCAATGGCATGTCATTTCCTGCAATGAATAGCCAATTAAAAGGAGTGAAGCTGATAGTAGACCCCTTAATGCCTAACTTTCATTTTTGGAGGGATATAGAAATTGAAGGCCATTTTATCTATGACAATTTCATCAAAGATGGGGATACCATTTTTGATATTGGAGGTAATGTGGGATTGCATAGCAGTTATTTTACAAGGAAGAATAAAAGTTCAAAAATATACACCTTTGAACCTCTGCCGGAAAATGCAGTATACCTAAGAAAGTTAATTGCATTAAATAAGTTTACCAATATACATTTGGTCGAAAAAGCTGTGAGTACCAAAACGGGTGTTGTATATTTTGACCGGGATAAGAATAATCACCAGGGGCATATTTCCGAAGCACCCTCTGACCTTTCTGTACAGGTAACCACTTTAGATGAATTTATACAACAAGAAAAAGTAGCCCCAAACTTTATAAAAATTGATGTTGAGGGTTTTGAGGGAGATGTATTAGATGGTTATAAAAATACTATTTCTCAAAGCTTTCCTTTTATTATTATTGAAATACACAGTATGGAGCAAAGTAGAAGGGTGGGAGAGTTCTTTAGAGTTTTACCTTATTCTATTTTCAGGCTTGTTGATTATAAGGAATGGAATAATTCTAAACAACTTACTCCAATAAAAAATATATCAATAGATAACAATGCCCCTGATGGTTTATGGGGTGTAATACTTGCTATTCCCAATGCGGTACGAGGGCAATATCAACATCTTTTCAACCCTGAATAGCATTTGTAAAACTTCTTTCTAAAGTTCTTATCTCTCTAACTTTTCTGTTGATTTGCATTCTCCATTAGTTTCCATTATTGTTTCTTGTTACAACGGTGAAAAATATATAGCCGCTACTTTGGATAGTTTGTTAAATCAAACTTATCCTAATATAGAGATTATTGTAGTTAATGACGGCTCAACAGATGAATCTGAAAACATAATTAAATCTTATGCTCATTCATCAGTTAATTATTATTTCCAAAATAATAAGGGACAGTGTGCAGCACTTAATTATGGTTTTAGTAAATCAACCGGTAGTTTAATTAAGTTTTATGATGCTGACGATATATTGCATCCCTCGGCTATTGAAGGTCAGGTGCAGGTATTGAACGGGTCATCAGATGATTGCATGTCCTTTATTGAATGGCGAAGATTTTATGAAGATAAATTGCCGGTTAGTATAGATGTAAATGACCCACATACTATACATAAAGACTGTACACCATTAGAATACATTACTCTAAAAGAGCATCCACCTATGTATCAGTGCGGACTATGGTTAATTCCTCGTTCATTATTGTTAAAAACCGGCCTTTGGGATGAAAGATTATCACTAATAAATGATACAGAGTTTTTTTCAAGAATTATGTGTCATGTTAAGTGTTTGAAATTTTCTGATAAAGGCTATACTTTTTATAGAACTAACGCTACAGAAACGTCTTTGAGTAAAGATCTTTCAACTAAGGGAATAAAATCAGCAATCTTATCAATAGACCTCACCGCAAAATGGTTATTAAGTATTGAGAATAGCGAACGCATTAAGCGAATTATTGTAAAAGCTTATGTCATGATACTTGAGTGGGCTTTTCCAAAAAAAATGCTTTTAGTAAAAGTAGTGGAACGTAGACTGAAACAATATCCGGCCGAATTTATTGTTCATACCAAATCAGGCAAGGTGTATAATTTGGTAATGAAATTATTTGGTTGGAAAGCTGCCAACAGGTTGGCTAAATTTTATTATAGAAAGAAGTATAAAATTGGATAACAAGTTTAATCTGAAACATAAAAGTTGAAAATTCTAATTACATGTGATCCTGAAATTCCTGTGCCCCCGGGACTTTATGGCGGTATAGAGCGTATAGTAGAGTTGTTGGTAAATACCTATGTTCAGCAAGGGCATGATGTAACACTTTGCGCTAATCCAAACTCAAAGGTACCTTGTAGATTAATTGGTTGGAAAGGGGGTAGAAGTCAGGATATAAAAGATACAATAACAAATACTATTCAACTCACATCACTTGTAATTAAAGAAAGTTTTGACATTGTACATAGTTTTAGTCGCCTTGCCTATATGATGCCTATAATGCCTTTTGGTGTACAAAAGATAATGAGTTACCAACGAGAGCCATCTCAAAAGCAGGTAAGCAGAGCTGTAGCAATTTCTAAAAAAGGTTCTATGGTTTTTACCGGATGTAGCGATTATATTACCGGCAAGCTGAAACCAATAGCTGAAGCTTATACCATTTACAATTGTGTTCCGATTGAAAGATACAATCTTACGGTTTCCGTTGACAACGATGCCCCATTGGTATTTCTTGGTAGAATAGAAGAAGTTAAAGGGACAGATATTGCTGTAGAAGTAGCAAGATTAACAGGCAGGAAACTAATAATAGCCGGTAATATTCCACAAGGAAAAGAAGCTTATTTTGAGCAAAAAGTAAAGCCATATTTACACGATAGAATTACCTATATCGGACCTATAAATGACGAGCAAAAAAATAATATATTAGGTAAAGCATTGGCTTTTCTAATGCCAATACGATGGAATGAACCTTTTGGAATTGTTATGGCAGAAGCTATGGCTTGTGGTACCCCTGTAATAGGTTATCCTTTTGGTTCTGTGCCGGAAGTGGTACAGCATGGTGTAAATGGATATGTTTGTAATGACATTTCAGAAATGGTAAATGCAGTTAATAATTCATACAAACTTGACAGAACAGTTATAAGAAAAATAGCTGAAGAAAAGTTTAGTAATACCAAAGTTACGGGTGACTATTTATCACTTTATAATAAGCTTCTAAAAAGAAAATAATGAGCATTATAAATAAGCTACTTACAGAAAAAGCAAAAGAATATCTGAAAAAGAAAGTTGGAGTGCCAGATATATTTTTTAGTCTTGAAAGGCTAAAGCATTTAGGGTTCAATCCAAACCAGATAATAGATGTGGGTGCTTATGAAGGTGAGTGGACCAAAGTAGTATCGCAATTATTTCCCGAAGCAAATATTTTGATGTGTGAGGCAATGCCTTCAAAAGAAGAAAAGTTAAAGCCTTTGATAAATAGCCGAATCAATTATGAAATCGGTGTACTTGGTGCAGAGGATGGTAAAGAAGTTTATTTTACCGAACTGGAAACCGCAAGTTCAGTATTGGAGGAAGAGGCAGCTACTCATAAAAGGGTAGCCCGAAAAACCAGTTCATTAAATACGGTTTTAGCTAAAAGAAATATTGCAAAAGTTGATTTGATAAAACTAGATGTACAGGGATATGAATTAGAAGTGCTTTCCGGATTTGAAAAATATATTTCGTCAACAGATGTTATATTAACAGAGGCTTCTTTGCTCGATATTCATAAAGGTGTGCCATTGGTTAGAGATGTTATAAATTTTATGGGTGACAAAGGTTTTGTCCTTTATGATATTTGTTCGGTGTCAACTAGACGGCCTTTGGATAATGCACTATGGCAGACTGATTTATTATTTGTAAAACACAATTCAAGATTCAGGCAAGATAAAAGATATAATGCCTAAGAAGATAATCATTCTTACAACAGGTCAGCCATCTACCAATCCAAGGATGGTAAAAGAATATTCTACGCTCAAATCTGCAGGTTTTCAGGTAAAAGTTTATTACAGCTATTGGCAAGGGTGGGCTACCCATGCTGATAGTATTTTGTTTGAAAATGGTGAATTAGATATAAATGATTTTACGCTTGTTGGAGGCAGTCCAACAAAGCACAAATGGTTATACAATGCTACCCGTATTTATCAAAAGATAAATAAAGCAATTTATAAAAAAACAGGATTGAAAGCAATAGACTCATTTACAAGAACAACTCCAATGTTGGTAAATGCAGCTAAAAACGAACAGGCAGATTTATATATTGCACACAACGCCGGGGCTTTACCCGCAGCCGTTGCAGGTGCTTCTGAATATCACTCAAAAGCGGGTTTTGATGCGGAAGATTATCATAGAGGAGAGTATAAGGATCAACATAGTGATGCTTGCAAACTATTGCTTAAAATAGAGAATAAATACCTGCCTCACTGTGATTATATTACAACTGCATCGCCATTGATTTCTGAAGCATACCATAAATTATTTCCGCAATTAAAGTTTACAACCATCAATAACGTTTTTAGTAAATTATTTCTACAACCATACAGAGAATCGGTTAAGGATGTAATTACACTTTTCTGGTTTTCGCAAACAATTGGCCCCGATAGAGGACTTGAAACTGTAGTTAAGGCATTGAATTCAATACAGAGGAGTTGTAAGGCTGAACTCTATCTTATGGGTAATGTTGCGCAAAATTATGTCCATGAATTAGAACATCTTGCAAATGATTTTAAAATACAATTTTTGCCGCCTGAAATTCCTGATAAGATTTTTGAAATAGCCTCCCGATATGATATAGGATTATCAATTGAAGTGCCTGATTTTATAAATCGGGATTTGTGTCTTACTAATAAAATCTTTACATACTTGCTTGCCGGTAACTGCATAATTTTTTCAAATACAAAGGCACAAGTTGATTTTTGTAAAACTTATCATGATGCAGGTTTTTTGTTTGACTCAGGCAATGATGTTCAGTTAGCAAATATTATCAGGGAACTATTTATTAATAGGGAAAAACTAGAACTTGCAAAACGCAGATCATTACAGCTGGCAACTGATATTTTGAATTGGGAAAACGAACAAGCAATATTTCTCAAAATAGTTAATCAGGTTATTTATAATTAGTTTTTGATAAAATTAAATACACTTAAACAAACAGTCAGGCATTGAATACCTTAAAAAAAGTATTAATCATATATCCAAATTGGTATCCTTCTAATGCTGTAGGTGTAATGCGTGTAAGGTTAATGGTTAATTATCTGCAGGAGTTTGGTTGGGAGCCAATACTTGTTTGTGTTGACTCCAAATTTTATGAAGAAGAAAAGTCAGAAGACCTACTGCAGTTGGTAAAAAAAGATATAAGGGTAATACATGTAAAGGCAAAAAATGCCAGCAGTATAAGGCTCTATGGCGATATAGCTTTACGTGCTTTCGCTAATTTAAAAAGAAAGGCTATAGAAGTTATCAATAGCGAAAAGATAGATTGCATATGGGTTCCTATACCTCCATTTTACACCGCACTAATAGCAAGAAAAGTGCATGATGTTACAGGAGTTCCTTACGTTATTGATTATATAGATCCATGGGTGCATGATTTTCCTGGCAGCAATAAGTTATTCAGTCGTGCAAAATTGGCTTCTTTAATTGCTAATTATTTGGAACCTATAGCAGTAAAAAAGGCTGCAGGTTTTACAGGTGTATCTGCTTCCTATTATCTTCCTGTAATAGATCGCAATCCCAAATTAAAGTCAATTCCACATATGGGTATGCCTTATGGCTTTGACCCAAATGATTATAATGCAAAACCTGCAAATTCTAATTTACTTTGGGAAAAGGATGGAGATATAATACCCTATATATATGCAGGCGCTTTTTTACCCAATGCGCATTATTTTATCAATGAGTTGTTTAAGATTATTGCGTTGTTAAGGAGTGTAGGTAAGCTAAATTCAAAAGTCAGGTTTTATTTTGCAGGCACAGGCAACACCAATTTGCAAAGTATTTCAGATTATGCAATTGCAAATGGCTTGCAGGATATAGTTATAGAAAGAAAAGAACGAATTCCTTATTTGGAAGTGTTAAATAATCTTTCAAATGCTACAGGTGTTTTAGCAATTGGGAGTACAGAAATGCATTATACTGCAAGTAAAATATTTCAATCCATTTTAAGTAAAAGACCTGTATTTACTGTATTCCATCATCAAAGCAGTGTTATAGAGATACTACGGGAAACCAATACAGGTACTTATTTAGTTAAGTATGTTGAGGATGAATCTGAAGATAGTTTTGAGTTGAGGCTTAGGCATGTTTTTGAATCTTTCTTACAGCAGAATGAAGGGTGGAATCCCATTTATGAAAGATTAGAAAAATATTCTGCCAGAAATTCTGCGGCATCATTGGCTTCTGTATTGAATGCAGTACTGAAATGAATAGCAGCATAATATTAATAATCCCTTATTTTGGAAGGTTTCATAGTTACTTTCAACTATGGTTGCAATCATGTAAATACAACCCAACAATTAATTGGCTAATTCTTACTGATGATGAAACTGTGTATGACTATCCAACAAATGTAAAGGTAGTTTATACTGATTTTGATGCTGTTGTGAAGGACTTTCAGAAATGTTATGATTTCCCCATTGTTCTTAGTAAACCTTATCAGTTGTGTGAGTTTAAGGTTGCCTATGGTGAAGTGTTTGCTCAATATACTGGAGGTTTTGATTTTTGGGGGCATTGTGATATTGATGTTATATGGGGAAATTTGCGCAAGCATCTTAATGAGGATATTTTACAATCATTCAGCAAAATTTCATGGCGGGGGCATTTGACTTTGTATAAAAACACCGGGCATATTAATAAGTTGTACCGCACACCCATTGATGGTATTGATTTTTATAAATATGCCTTCGCAAATCCAACAGGGTTTCCATTGGCTCCTGATGAAAGAGCAATTAATTATTTATATGAATCACAAGGTGAGAAAATATATAAGGAGTTGATGTTTGCAGATTTGAAAATACGTTCCTTTAATTTTTCATTATTGCATTTTCCCGAAGAAGAAAATTTTAAAAATAAAAAGCAGATTTTTCTTTGGGAAAATGGAAATTTATTTAGGTTATATACTAAAGATGGAAAAGTCTATATAGAGGACTTTGCTTACATCCATTTTTTAAAAAGAAACATGGAACCGGAAAAAGGGTTTGAATTAAAAAATCGTTTTCTTATTGTTCCAAATAAGTTCATAAATATAGAAGGGGAGATAACAGCAGATGTGATTGAAAAATTATCAACACAAAAAATGTATTGGAGCTACCTTTTTGAGCGACTTACGCCTTCTTATGTTTCGGCTAAAATGAAATACAGAAAAAGCAAGGAACATTTTAAAAAGCAATTTTATTATGTGCCTATGAAAACTGTGAAGCTGAAACTCCCATGTTATAAATCTCCTTCCTAGTTTTTTTTGAAATCATTAACTGAATAGCCACAACTTGCAAATCCCCTTGATAAAACTTGCTATAATAACAACTCACCCCATTCAGTATTATGCACCACTTTTTAGGGTTCTGACACAAAGAGGTAATCTAGCAATAAAAGTATTTTATACCTGGGGAGAACAGGCAAAGTCAAAAGTTTATGACCCAGGGTTTGGCACACATCGTGAGTGGGACATACCATTATTAGATGGTTATGAGTACGAATTTGTAAAGAATATCTCCCCCAACCCCGGTTCATCACATTTTAAGGGAATTGTCAATCCTGATTTAATAGAAAAAATTTTAGGCTATGGTGCCGGTGCATTATTGGTTTTTGGTTGGGCATTTAAGAGTCATCTAAAAGTTCTTAGATATTTTAAGGGCAAAATTCCGGTTTACTTTCGTGGTGACTCTACATTGTTAGATGAACCTGATGGGTTTTCTTTCAAGAAAACATTGAGGCGTCTTTTTTTGACATGGGTATATAGACATATTGATGTAGCCTTTTATGTAGGAACCAATAACAAGGCGTATTACAAGGCTCATGGTGTAAGTGATGAGCATTTAGTTTATGCACCCCATGCTATTGATAATGACCGCTTTTGTGATTCTGATGGAAGCTACTCAACGCAGGCAATAGAATGGAAGCAATCATTAAAGATACCATATGAAAAGCTGACAGTTTTATTTGCCGGCAAATTGGAGTCCAAAAAAAATCCATTATTTATTGTAGAAGCTGCCCGGGTGCTTAAGCAAATGCATTTTATAATAATAGGAAATGGTAATTTGGAATGTGAAGTTAAAAAGGCAATAGAACAATTACCCAACGTAACATGGTTGCCTTTTCAAAATCAGTCAATTATGCCTGTTGTTTATAGATTGGCAGACATTTTTGTTTTACCATCACAAGGTCCGGGAGAAACATGGGGGTTGGCTATTAACGAGGCTATGGCTTGCAGTAGGGTAGTTGTGGCAAGTAACAAGTGCGGGGGGGCCATTGATTTAATCCATAATGGTGAAAACGGATATATTATAGAACCCAATTCATCTTCTTTAATAAATATTCTTAAATTAATTTACAACAACCCCCTGGTAATAAATAACGGAGGTGCAATTTCTTTGCAGCATATTCAATCTTTTAACTATTCTATTATAGCTGAAAATATGGAGCATACAATCTCTCAATCGTTATTAACAACTAATAATTAATAAACCCTTGCGAATACACGCCATTTGCATAGCACTTAATGAAGAAGACTTTATTGTCGAATTGCTGAAGAGTATGTATCCATTTTGCTCGGGTATAAGTATAATAACGCAATATGACCGGGACTACTTTGGCAAACAGGTAATACCGGATAATACCGTAAAATATGCCTTGGATTTTCCTGATCCTGAAGGAAAAGTACATGTTGTTGCCCGCAGATATAATGATGAGACCGCTTCAAGAAATCATGAGATGATGAGCATATTGTCAGATGCATCAAAAGGTATAAAGCCGCATGGTGTACCATATCAGCAGGTTAAAGAATTCTTTGAGCCACCTGATTATTTTCTTATCGTAGATGCTGATGAAATATATGATGTTGAAACTTTTCCTGCCATAATCGAATACCTTGGTAAAAAGAAGCCCAAAGCCATGCGGGTGAGTGCTTATGAATATGGATTTAACTGGAACCTAAGAGTACCTCCTGAAACATGGATACATCATCAGTTTGGATTTGTTAAGGCAGGAGTAATGTTTGAGGAGCGAAGAGTTATAACATGGAACGAACACAGGTTAAAGAAACTATTAACCATGTTAAAAATGAATCCACTGTTATCGAACGATTTGTTAGGTTATATTGATTGCCCCAAAGAAGTAGGAATGTTTCACCACGGAGCTTATGTAAGAAGGGATAAGCAAAAGATAATTGAAAAAATGAGTAAGCATTCTCATCCTGAAAATCACGATCCGGGTTATTTAGAAAAAATATTAAAACAACAATACGATTTTATTCCAACTGAACAACTTCCTGTGAACATACGAAATGGAAATTGGCCAGAAGAATTTTGGAACAAAACAGTCTAAAATGAACGTAGCACCACTTGCTTTTGTTTTAATAGCGTTATGGATGTTTTCGCCTGACAAGCAATTGTTTGGTGTAGCATCGCTATTGCTCATATTTCTTGCCAAATCATCATGGCGACATGATGAACCAAAGATTATTTTCTTTGGAGTAGCCTTTTATTGGATGACTGTATGCACCTTAATGATTTATGGAATATTTTTCAACAGACCTATGGTTGAATTAACGCAGGTTCCATCTACATTTATTTATACTTCATATCTGGCATTATTTAGTACATTTATTTATAGTTATGGAATATTGTATGCCATAAAAAATATAGAAATTTATAATGAATTTCAACTGTATAAAGAATTGGAAAAATTTGATGGCAAAAAGCTCCTCTTATTTTATTCAATTTACTCTTTTGTTGCTTCTGTTTTTGGCGGTGTAGTTTTATCTTTGGGCGGGCTTAGTCAGGCAGGGGTAGCTTTAATATGGGTAAAGTGGGCATTTCTTACTTTATTGATAATGCATACTTTACTATTTCCCTCAAATCAGAAATGGGTTTTTATCATTTTATTAATAGAAGTAATTTTAAGCTTTTCTGGTTTTTGGTCTTCCTTTAAGGATTACTTATTCATGGCAGCAGCATCTTTTCTTACCTTCTCGTCACGCCTTAGTGTTAAGCGTGTTGTACAAGTTGTTGCCTTAGGTATAGTTTCTTTTTTTCTTATGGTAGTTTGGTCGGTGGTTAAGGGTGAATACCGGGCATTTCTTACCGGGGGTGAAAAATCGCAGGTTATAGCTACAGAAAGTAAAACAGGTAATCTGCAAAAATTAACTGAATTAGTAGGTGAAAAATTTAATAAGGAACACTTTGATGAAAATTTTAGTAAGGGTGTAGAAGCTTTGGCGTTTAGAATATCTTATACAGAGTTTTTTGCTATGGCTGTACGTCAGGTTCCTGATATATTACCCTATGAAGAGGGTAATCTTTTAATGGCAGGATTCGAACATGTATTTAAACCAAGACTTTTTTTTCCTGATAAAAAAAATATTGACGATTCGTATCTTACAAGTAAGTATACCGGACGTCAGTTTTCAGGTGCAGATCAGGGTGTTAGCTTTAGTCTCGGATTAGTAGCCGAACGATATATTGATTATGGACCATTATTTATGTTTCTACCTATTTTTGGTTTTGGATTAATGCTTGGATATATTTATAAATACATTATTTCGCATTCACTCAATCGTATTTGGGGTTTATCATTTGTTTCTCCTTTATTTTTCTTAATTCCAAATTTGGGGGTAGCTACTACTAAGTTTTTGGGTTGGGTCTTAACTTATTTTATTGTTTGGTTTATATTCAATAAATATCTCGTAAAAAGGGTGGATAAATACCTTCGCAACGTATCAGATTAGTGATGACTCCGTTATCTATTTTGCAATATAATTTTTACCCGCTTCTAAATTATTTTAATTAAATCCTATGCTGTATTTTGAATAAGCCTTCAGTCCTTATTATTTACGATTATTTTTATCCGGGATTTAGAGCTGGGGGACCTGTACAATCGCTTACCAACCTGATGGCTGCTTTGCAAAATCATTATTCATTCTCGGTACTCACAACTGCATATGATTTAATGAGCGATAAACCGTATGATACTGTACAGCAAAATTCCTGGAATACGATTTGTTTACCAAATATGATTGAGCCTGTAAAAGTGTGGTATGCAGGCAAATCCTCCTTGAATTACAATACTGTAAAAAAAATAATTTTAGAATTAAATCCTAATATTCTTTACCTAAATGGTATCTATTCTTATAGACTTTTTATTTTTCCATTATTGGTAAGTAGCTTTTCATCTTTTGCAAAAATTGTTGTCTGTCCAAGAGGAATGCTACAAAGTGGTGCACTGTCTGTTAAAAGTAATAAAAAGAAAATTTACATAAAAACCCTACAGGTTTTACAAATACTAAATAATGTTTGTTGGCATGCTACAAATGATGAAGAAGCTGAGGATATTAAAAAATACTTCCCCATTAATAAGGGTATCAATGTTGCTTTTAATATACCTAAAACGCCTTACAAAAATATAAGTTATCCTGAAAAAAAAGTTGGGGAATTGAATTTAGTTTATCTCTCACTCATTACCCAAAAGAAAAATTTACTGCTTTTGCTAAATGTGATAAAGCAGATGAAAGAGCTAGTTCAACTAAATATTTACGGCCCGGTTAAGGATAATCAATACTGGCAGGAATGTAAAACGCTAATAGATGAAATGCCTGAAAAGGTAAAATATTTTGGCGACATACAACCCATTAAAGTGCAGGAAACTATTGAAAGATACCATGCATTATGTCTGTTTACCAAAGGTGAAAATTTTGGGCATGCATTATATGAAAGTTTAAGTGTTGGAAGACCAATTGTTACAAGCTTTTTTACCCCCTGGAATGATCTAAAAAGTTTACATGCAGGCGTCAATGTTAATATTTATGAATTTAATGATTGCACCAACAAACTTTCAGAACTTGCAGCATTAAACCAGGAGGAATACAACAATTTATACAAAGGTTCACATGCTTTGTCTGTTTTGTATTTTGAAAAATTAAATAGCGTAGTGGCTTACCAAAAGGTTTTTAATTAGTTGTATTTTAAATAACACAATAAACCACATATTGTAATGTTCACCACTAAAACAAGATTAGTAAATTGAATGTAGCAGGCACAATATTTCACAAAAACTCACCTTATTGGTTTTTCATAAAGTTTATAGTAGCGTTTACCTTATTATATCTTTTTTTTCCATTCTATTGGGGTGTTACAGGTACGGGGGGAAAACTATATTCACCATTTTTAGCAGAACATTTTAATTTTTTAAAAGGTTTTACATCTTTGCTTACAAAGAGTGCTAAACTATTATTAGATCTATTAGGTTTTGAAACACAACAACGCCTCTATAATTCTTTAAGAATTGAAAATTCGAGAGGGATAATAGTAAACCCTTCTTGTTTGGGTTGGGGGGTAATGAGTTTTTGGTTTGCCTTTGTATATGCAAATAATGGATCATGGAAATACAAATTGAAATGGATTCTTACAGGAATTTCAATAATAATAATGCTAAATATTTTTCGTATAGCCTTGATTGCATTGGCCAATCATAAAGGTTGGAAAATCATAATAGGATTAGATCATCATCAAACCTTTAATATAGCATCGTATGGTTGTGTTTTTATGCTCATGTACAGATATATAACCGTTCATAATAGATCTCATAAATATAAGCGAAACACATTAAAATCTTCTGAAAATATGAGTACAATTTGAGACCTGAATTAGGGTATGGGTTATAAATTCATAAAATTTTATGAAAAAACTATCTATCCCCTTAGTATAACTTCAATAAAATTAAGTTTAAATTAAAATAGTAATACTATACATATATTGGCACATTTTTATTGGCAATAATATTTTTAGAAGAATAGTTTAACAATAGTTTCGAATTTCCCTAAAAAACAGTAATATTGATGTCAGGTTTATAATATGCTTTTGAGTTTAAAGGTTAGTTGTTTAAATTAAACAATTTTTTTTAGCTAAAAAGTACAATTCCCCCTAGGAAAATGAAAGTCTCAATAATTACAGCAACTTATAATAGTGCAAGTACTATTAAAGATACCGTATTATCGGTTAATCAACAATCGTACAAGGACATAGAGCACATAATTATTGATGGTGTATCTACAGATAATACACTCAATATTTTACAACATTTTGGACATATCGGGCCATTGCGTTCCGAGAAGGATAAAGGAATCTATGATGCCATGAACAAGGGGTTATCAATGGCTTCAGGTGATATTATAGGCATATTAAATTCTGACGATTTTTACCCTCATGCCCATGTTATAGAGAAGGTTGTAAAGGCAATGTCTTCTAATGATTGTGATGCAATATATGGTGACCTTGTATATGTAGATGCCCATCATGCTACAAAGGTTTTGAGAAAATGGATTGCAGGTGGGTATACTAAAAAACAGTTTTATAATGGATGGATGCCTCCCCATCCAACTTTTTTTGTCAAAAAAGAAGTGTATGAGAAATATGGAAATTTTAATCTGGAGTTCAAGAGCTCCTCAGATTATGAGTTGTTATTAAGATTTATGTTTTTGAATGATATTAAAGTGAAATACTTACCCGGTGTTTTAGTACATATGAGAGCAGGGGGTCACAGCAACAGGTCTATACGAAACAGAATTGCTGCACATAAGGAGGATTATATGGCATGGAGTTCAAATGGGATTTCTCCCAAATGGTATACCTTGGCTATGAAGCCTTTAAGAAAAATTAAGCAGTATGTTGTAGGAAGTAAGCATAATTATTCTAATCAGCTTTTTTTTCAAAACTTATTTCCTCCTCAACAAAATACACATCCACAACAAACGTCTAATCAGATTTAGAGAAACATCTAGTTACTTTTCATTTTTTTTAAAAATAAACTGATACTATCATTTTAATATCTTCGTTTTTTTTAAAAAATCATGAATACCTCTTTTTAAGTTGTATTAACCATTTTATTGTTCCTGTCATCTATTAACAACTGGCATTTTATATGCTTATTAGAAATTTATTTAACTAACAATGAAAACTGTATTAATAACAGGCGGAGCAGGTTTTATTGGGTCACATGTTGTACGGCTATTTGTACACAACTATCCCGATTATAAAATAATAAATGTTGACGCATTAACCTATGCAGGTAATTTGGAAAATCTTACAGATATTGATAAATCTCCTAATTATTTTTTTGAAAAAGTCAATATTTTAGATGTAGTAGAGTTATCTCGAGTTTTTAACCAACATAATGTGTCAGCAGTTATACATTTAGCAGCAGAGTCCCATGTTGACCGTTCTATCTTATCTCCATTAGATTTTGTTTATACCAATATAGTAGGTACAGTAAACCTATTAAATGAAGCCAAAAAGCAATGGAAGGGCAATTGGGAGGGTAAATTGTTTTACCATGTATCTACAGACGAGGTTTATGGTGCTTTAGGAAGCACAGGTTTTTTTACAGAAGATACACCTTATCACCCAAATTCTCCTTATTCGGCTAGTAAGGCAGCATCCGATCATTTTGTAAGAGCATACGGTGAGACTTATGAATTACCGTTTGTTATTTCAAACTGCAGTAATAATTATGGCCCTTTTCATTTTCCCGAAAAATTGATCCCACTATTTATAAATAATATTATTACAAAAAAACCCTTACCGGTTTATGGAGATGGATTATATACAAGAGATTGGCTTTTTGTAAAAGATCATGCTACTGCTATTGATGCAGTTTTTCATCGGGGAAAACAAGGTGATACCTATAATATTGGAGGTTTTAATGAATGGAAAAATATAGATCTGGTTAAATTGCTTTGCAAGCAAATGGATGAAAAGCTGGGAAATCCATCCGGTACAAGCGAAACGCTGATAACATATGTAAAAGACCGCCCTGGTCATGATAGGAGATATGCTATTGACGCATCAAAAATTAATAGTGAATTAGGTTGGAAGCCTTCGGTAACTTTTGAAGAAGGGTTAAGCGAAACTATAGATTGGTATTTGCAAAATTCAGAATGGTTAAACCATGTTACTTCAGGATCTTATCAGAAATATTATTCTAAAATGTACGAAAACCGTTAGAGGTTATTATGAGAGCAGAGCAGACTTCATTACATGATTGCTATATTATTCATGATCATTTAATAAGTGATGACAGGGGCTTTTTTTTTGAGAGCTTTAACGAAAAAAAATTTGCAGATGCAACCGGGCTACATGTTCACTTTGTTCAGGATAATCAATCAAGATCAAAAAAAGGAGTTTTAAGAGGATTACATTATCAAAAAGGTCATCATTCTCAGGCAAAACTTGTAAGGGTATTGCGGGGCAAAGTAATTGATGTAGCTGTAGATCTTCGAAAATCCTCACCTACTTTTGGTCAAACCTTTTCCATTGAACTTACCGATACTTCAAATACACAGTTATTCATTCCAAGAGGCTTTGCTCATGGGTTTGTTGTATTAAGTGATACAGCAGATTTCTTTTATAAATGCGATAATTTTTATAATAAAGAAGCTGATGGCGGAATCATATACAATGATGCTCATCTAAATATTGATTGGAAATTACCTGCAACACAGTTGTTAATTTCAGAAAAAGATGCATTACTTCCGGCCATTGACATTAATGAAACTATATTTGAATAAAGTAATTTTTTGAAAATAATCCCTAAGCATTTAAATCAATAATAATTTATTTCATTAATGAAAGGAATAATACTTGCCGGTGGTTCTGGCACAAGACTTTATCCAATAACTAAGGCTATAAGTAAGCAGCTTATGCCTATTTATGATAAGCCAATGATTTATTATCCGATATCTATTTTAATGCTAACGGGCATAAGAGAAATTCTCATTATAACCACACCTGAAGATAGCGAACAGTTTAAGCGCTTATTGGGCGATGGAAAAGAATTAGGATGCATATTTGAATATGCAGTTCAAGCTATTCCTAATGGTTTGGCACAGGCATTTGTTATTGGAGAACAATTTATAGGTACCCAAAAAGTATGTCTTATTCTTGGAGATAATATTTTTTATGGGAGCGGCTTTAGTAAATTATTGCAGTCATTCTACAATGTAAATGGTGCAGCTGTATTTGCATATGAAGTTGCTGATCCTGAAAGGTATGGTGTAGTTGAATTTGATGAAAAGCATACAGCAATAAGTATAGAAGAAAAGCCGGTTTTACCTAAATCTAACTTTGCCGTTCCTGGATTATATTTTTATGATAACACCGTAGTTGAAATTGCAAAAAATATACGACCTTCTGCAAGAGGTGAATTTGAAATTACTGATGTTAACAGGGCTTATTTGGAGAGTGGAAGGTTGCAGGTTGGAGTTATGGATAGAGGCACTGCATGGCTGGATACGGGCACATTTGACTCCCTTAGCGATGCTAGTGAATTTGTAAGAGTAATTGAAAAAAGACAAGGTCAAAAAATTGGTTGTATAGAAGAGGTTGCTTTTAGAATGGGTTTCATAACCGGGGAACAATTAGATGTATTAGGAAAGAAATACGAGAAAAGTGGATACGGTGAGTACTTAAGAAGAATAAAATAAATTTTCCATTGCTTTAATAAATTAATATCAGTCCATCATACATAATGCCGTATTATTTTCAATGTTTTACTGATATTTGTAAATGTGTACTAACAAATCCTTTATTGTTTGTTTTACGGTAAAAAAGATTTGATAGATTACGGAAATTATGGATAGTCGTTCTAGTAACCTTTTTCGGTTTTCTTTTGCTGTTTTTGATTTGCTATGCCTCAATATAGTTCATTTTGCTCTATTACTTTTAAAGCAAAATGTTCTTGTATCAAAAGCATATGTAGTACTATTTATCCTTAATAATGCTGCATGGATAGGATGCGCCTATATGACTACATTGTATGTAGGCAAACATTTTAGCAATGATAACTTTTTTAAGCGTTCAGTTGTTACTTTTTTCCTCTTTGTTGGAACATCTTTATTGGGTATTTTTCTTTATAAATTTAGCTATTCCCGAAAGTTTGTACTGGTAAATTTTATGGCTTTTGGCACAATCATTTTAATTAGCAGAACTTTTTATATGGGTGCCGCATACTACATGCGAAAGCAATATCCACTCTATAAAAAAGTAATAATTCTTGGTTATAATGAATTGGCAAGACGCCTTGTTGATAACTTCAAGTTTAACAAATCAGTCTCGGTAATTGGTTTTTTTGATGATGAAATTACATCTACAGAAGATCAGAATGAATTGCCAATAATCGGTAATATTTCTAATAGTATTGATTATGCCATAGAAAATAATATTTCTGAAATTTATTCTACAGTTTCTCCGGAAAAAAATAAAAATATATACGAACTGGCCCATCAGGCAGAAACAAAATTTATAAGATTTAAATTTGTGCCCGATTTTAGAATGTTTGTAAACCGTGCCGTTCATATAGATTTTGCCCGAAATATTCCCGTATTATCTTTAAGAACAGAACCTCTTGAAAATCTTGATAGTCAAATAAAAAAGAGATGGTTTGATATAGTTTTTAGTTTGTTTATCATTTTTTTTATTCTTTCATGGTTAATACCTTTAGTAGCTATACTGATTAAGTTGGATTCCTCGGGCCCCGTATTCTTTACCCAACTTCGTTCAGGAAAAAATAATCAGGCTTTTTTGTGCTATAAATTCAGAAGTTTAAAAATCAATGATGACGCTCACAATAAACAGGTTACTAAAGATGACGACAGATTTACTCGTGTCGGAAAATTTTTAAGAAAGACAAACCTTGACGAATTTCCTCAGTTTATTAATGTTTTACGTGGCGAAATGTCTATTGTTGGTCCCCGGCCTCATATGCTTAAGCATACAGAACAATATTCTCAAATTTTGAATCATTACATGATACGGCACTATGTAAAGCCGGGAGTAACCGGTTGGGCACAAATAAATGGATTTAGAGGAGAAATAAAAACAGAAAAAGATTTAAGGGCAAGAATTGAACATGATATATGGTACATGGAACACTGGACAATGTGGCTTGATTTAAGAATTATAGTACTAACAATATACAATACAATAAAAGGTGAGGATAATGCTTTTTAATTATACCACTATAATAATAAAATTACACCAACGTCATTTGTAGAAAAAGTATTTCTTTGCAGACCATTTTTTTCTTCCAATTAATAAAGTAAATTATAACTTAATAGATATTATGAAAATTGCTGTTGTTGGTACAGGATATGTTGGTTTAGTTACCGGAACATGTTTTGCAGAAACAGGTAATAATGTAACCTGTGTAGATATTGATGAAATTAAAATCAAGAAATTATCTGATGGGGAAATTACAATTTTTGAACCCGGATTAGAGAAATTGTTTCTTAGAAATATTAAAGAAGACCGCTTAAGATTTACTACCAATCTATTAGATGGAGTAAAGGATGCAAAAATTATATTTCTGGCACTTCCTACACCACCGGGTGAAGATGGTAGTGCTGATTTGAAATATATATTGAAAGTAGCAGATGATCTGGGAAAAATAATAACTGATTATAAGATTATTATTGATAAAAGTACTGTTCCTGTTGGCACTTCAACAAAAGTTAAAAATGCAGTAGCCAAAAACTCAAAGGTCGAATTTGATGTTGTAAGCAATCCTGAATTTTTAAGGGAAGGTGTTGCTGTTGATGATTTTATGCGACCCGATAGAGTCGTAATAGGAACAACATCAGATAAGGCAAAAAAAGTCTTGAACGAATTGTATGCTCCATTTGTCCGTCAGGGAAATCCTATTATTTTTATGGATGAAGAATCTGCCGAACTAACTAAGTATGCTGCAAATTCATTTCTTGCTACCAAGATTACTTTCATGAATGAAATTGCCCGCCTATGTGAACTTTTTGGGGCAGATGTAGATCTTGTAAGAAAAGGAATAGGTAGTGATGAACGAATAGGGAAACGATTTCTCTTTCCCGGAATAGGATATGGTGGCAGCTGCTTTCCTAAAGATGTTAAGGCACTCATTAAGTCTGCAGATGATGCAAATTATGATTTTAAGATATTGAAGGCCGTAGAAAATGTGAATGAAGAACAGAAACTTTTTTTGTTGCAAAAAATCAAGAAATATTTTAAGTCTGTTGAAAATAAAACCTTTGCTATATGGGGGCTTGCATTTAAGCCAAACACTGATGATATAAGAGAAGCACCGGCTCTAGAAATGATAAATGAGTTGCTTTCGTTAAATTGTAAATTAAATGTTTTTGATCCCGAAGCAATGAACAATGTGAAAGAAATCTACGGAGATAGGTTATTCTATGCAGACAACCAATATGACACATTAAAGGGGGCAGATGCTTTAATAATTGCGACCGAATGGTCAGAATTCAGAACTCCTGATTTTGAAAAAATAATTAATTTGATGCCGTCAAAAATAATTTTTGATGGTAGAAATCTTTTTGATTTAGATCAAATGAAAAGTTGCGGGTTTCATTATGATAGCATAGGAAGAAAACCAATTACTATACAATAAAAATTATGATCAAAAAACGTGTATTAATTACAGGTGCAGCAGGATTTTTAGGGTCACACCTTTGCGATAGATTTATAAATGAAGGCTATTCTGTAATTGGAATGGATAATCTTATAACGGGTGATTTAAGAAATATTGAACATTTGTTTCATCTTCAGGAGTTTGAGTTCTATCATCATGATGTTTCAAAATTCATTCATGTACCCGGTCATTTAGATTATATTCTTCATTTTGCATCTCCGGCAAGTCCTATAGATTATTTAAAAATTCCAATCCAAACATTAAAAGTGGGCTCATTGGGTACACATAACTGTCTCGGACTAGCCAAAGAAAAAAAAGCAAGAATATTAGTTGCATCTACCAGCGAAGTCTATGGGGATCCTTTGGTTCATCCACAAAATGAAGATTATTGGGGAAATGTTAATCCGGTAGGTCCACGTGGGGTTTATGATGAGGCAAAACGTTTTCAGGAAGCTATTACTATGGCTTATCATACTTTTCATGCCGTTGAAACAAGAATTATTAGAATCTTCAATACCTATGGACCTCGAATGAGACTTAATGACGGACGTGCCTTACCAGCGTTTATTGGTCAGGCATTAAGAGGTGAGGATATGACAGTATTTGGCGATGGTTCTCAAACCAGATCATTTTGTTATGTTGATGATTTGGTAGATGGTATTTACCGATTGCTGATGAGCGATTATATTCAACCTGTAAATATTGGAAATCCAGATGAAATTTCTCTTAAAGATTTTGCAGAAGAAGTTTTGAAACTTACAAATAGTAGTGTTAAAATTATTTATAAGCCACTTCCTGTAGATGACCCAAAACAACGTAAACCCGATATTACCCGTGCTAAAGAAATTCTAAACTGGCAGCCTAAGGTATCAAGGTCTGAAGGCCTGAAAATTACTTACGATTATTTTAAAACTTTACCTAAAGAAGAGTTATATAAGTTGCCAAAGGAGTTTAAAAGCAAGTAATTACATTCTGTTTCATTAATAAAAAAGGTTTGTGGCAACACAAACCTTTTTTTATGGAATTTTTTCACTTATGAATCTCATTACAAACATATAATCATGTCAGAATTATCATCAACCTTAAGTAATAGCAGGCGCAATAGGATAGGTGTTAAGCGCATGGTTAAGAAGGCAATCAGTATTGATCTTACGCCAATGGTTGATCTGGGATTCTTGCTAATAACTTTTTTTATTTACACAACATCATTAAGCCAGCCCAAAAGCAAAAATTTAGTGATGCCTGATGACTCTAAAAGGATAAGCATGCCTGTATCAAAAGATGGAGTTTTAACACTGTTGCCGGGTAGAAATGGCCAAGTATTCTATTACGAGGGATTATTGGATAAAAATATTCATAAATCTCAAGTGGCGCTTATTAGACAAGTAATTTTGAATAAAAGGAAAAGTGTACCACCAAACAAATTTTTTATAATTATTAAACCTTCATTTCAATCTACATATAAGGACCTGATTGAGGTTTTGGACGAAATGGAAATAAATGATGTAAAGCGTTACGCAATAGCTGAAATCAATAATATGGAACAGGAGTTAATGAAATAAACTTTTCGCACAATTTGCAGGGTATTGTTTCTGCAAAACATTAAGTTATATTTGTACAAACAATAAATACACTTATGTCTCTACCTACTAATAATAAAAATAGCTCAAATCAAGGAAGTAAAGGTCAAAAAAATATGGCCAACAATTCAAAATTTATTAAAAGTGGAGGTGCATCTAAACCTGCGCCGGTAACCAAAAAGGTAAGATCAACAGGGGCTAATAGAGGGAGCTAAAAGAGAGGAAATTTTATCTGTGATCGCATAAAAGATATAAATTCTGCGTTTTCACGCAGTTTGATATTTAAGACATTTGTGATTCTTATCTAATTATTGAAACCCAACCTTTCATTGCTTCGGATTCTCTTGTTGATTTAATTATGTAATAATAAACCCCGGCAGGTAGATCATTGTTGTTGAATTTTCCATTCCAAGGCATTTTATAACCATTGGAACTAATAAATACACGACTTCCGTATCTGGTAAATACTTCCACCGAGGACTCATTATAGGGGGCTAAATCTCTTATCACCCAAGTGTCATTAATTCCATCATTATTAGGAGAAAAAACATTGGGTATAAAAAAAGGTTTTAATCTTGGTAACACTTTTACTTTAACCATATCTATGTTTGATGGGCATTTGCCGTTTGTAACAATCAATGAGTATTCTATATCTTTAATTCCATACACTACTGGATTTCTTACAGTATCGCTGGTTTTGAAATATATACCTGGAGTCCATTTATATTTCAAATTATTGACAGCGATTATTGGTTTTAGAACTCCAGTATCACCTTCATATAATATAAGATCAGAGCCTGCATTTGCAATGGGTGTCGAAATAATCTCAACTAAGATTGAGGACGACAAACTTTTACAACCATTATTTAATGCAATGACACTATATAAACCTGCATCAGCGTTATTTGAATTTGCAATAATAGGATTTTGTTGTTCAATAAACTGTTGATTTGGAGTTGTCCATTTATAGGTTACATTATCATTTGAACTTGCACTTAAATTTATAGACCTTCCAGAACACACTGGTGAATTGCTCGTTAAAATTGGTGCTTTAGGAGTTTTAATAACAATCAAGTTAAGAGTGGCTATTGAATCACACCCTGAATTACTTACAAGTTTTACGCTATAAGTTCCTGTTGTAAAATATTGGTTGCTATTCCAGCTAAATGGTGTTTGATTAGAACATATTTCTTTATTTGTCAAACTTGTAAGTAAATTTTGGATTGTAAGTGTTAATGTAGCAATTGAATCACAACCATAAATAGAAATTAATTTCACCAAATATGTGCCTGATATATTATAACTATTGCCATTCCAAATAAAAGGTACTTGGTTAGAACAAATAGTTTTGATTGTATTGCTGTATAAAATATTTACAACATTCAAAATTAGCTTTGCAACCGAATCACATCCAACCGAGTTCATCAATGTCTTTGTATAAGTTCCCGCTGCATTGTACGAAGTTCCATTCCAGGTGTAGGGAAGTTGTGCAGGACAAACTGCCACAGTTGTTGTGCTTGTGCTAACGGCTTTTACTGATAATATAAGTGTAGCTACCGAATCGCAGTTTACAGAATTAATGAGTGTTACATTGTAAGTTCCCGCTGCATTGTAAGAAGTTCCATTCCAGGTGTAGGGGAGTTGCGCAGGACAAAATGCAATAGTTGTTGTGCTGGTGCTGACGGCTTTAGCTGATAGCACCAATGTTGCGATTGAATCACAGTTAACAGAATTAATGAGTGTTACATTATAAGTTCCCGCTGCATTGTACGAAGTTCCATTCCATGCATAAGGCAATTGTGCAGGGCAAATTGCAATGTTTGTAGTGCTTGTGCTAACGGCTTTTACAGATAATATAAGTGTTGCAACCGAATCACATCCAACCGAGTTCATCAATGTCTTGGTGTAAGGTCCCGCTGCATTATAAGAAGTTCCATTCCAGGTGTAGGGAAGTTGTGCAGGACAAACTGCAACAGTTGTTGTGCTTGTGCTGACGGCTTTTACAGATAGCACAAGTGTTGCAACCGAATCACATCCCACAGAGTTAACTAAAGTCTTTGTAAAAGTTCCCGCTGCATTGTAAGCAGTTCCATTCCATGTGTAAGGAAGTTGTACAGGACAAACTGCAACAGTTGTTGTGCTGGCGCTAACGGCTTTTACAGATAATATAAGTGTTGCAACCGAATCACATCCCACAGAGTTAACCAAAGTCTTTGTATAAGTTCCCGCTGCATTGTAAGAAGTTCCATTCCATGCATAAGGCAATTGTGCAGGACAAACTGCAACAGTTGTTGTGCTTGTGCTAACTGCTTTTACAGATAGCACAAGTGTTGCAACCGAATCACAATTGACAGAGTTGATAAGTGTTACATTATATGTTCCTGCCACATTGTAAGCAGTTCCATTCCAGGTGTAGGGGAGTTGCGCAGGGCAAACTGCAATAGTTGTTGTGCTTGTGCTGACGGCTTTAACTGACAAAACCAATGTTGCGACCGAATCACAGTTAACAGAGTTGACAAGTGTTACATTGTAGGTTCCTGCTGCATTATAAGAAGTTCCATTCCATGTGTAAGGAAGTTGCGCTGGACAAACTGCCACAGTAGTTGTGCTAGTGCTAACTACTTTCACAGATAGCACAAGTGTTGCAACAGAATCACAGTTAACAGAGTTAACAAGTGTTACATTGTATGTTCCTGCTGCATTATAAGAAGTTCCATTCCATGTATAGGGAAGTTGAGCAGGACAAACTGCAATAGTAGTTGTGCTTGCACTGATGGCTTTAACTGATAGCACCAATGTTGCGACCGAATCACATCCCACAGAGTTAACTAAAGTCTTTGTAAAAGTTCC
>JANPGE010000023.1:0-19946 GCA_031423805.1 Segetibacter sp.
CATTTTTTCAAAATCAAACGGTAGTTGTATTATTTGAAAAATGCTTTGTAATATTGTTACGAAATTACTCGTATATGGCAAAGCAATTAAAACCTACCGAAGGCGAATTGGAGATTTTGCAGGTATTGTGGCAAAAGGGTGCTGCCACAGTGAGGGAAGTTCATGAAACCATTTTACAGACCAAAGAAGCAGGCTATACCACAACATTAAAGCTAATGCAGATAATGTTTGAGAAGGGGCTTGTAGTTAGAGATGATAGGGCTAAGACTCATATTTTCAGCGCAAACGTGAGCAAAGAAAGTACCCAAAATCAATTTGTTGGCAAAATGATCAACAGCCTGTTCGGCGGTTCATCAACACAACTTGTTATGAATGCTTTGGGCAGTCAGCCACACAGCAAAGCAGAATTGGATGAAATTCAGCAACTGCTTAACAATCTTAAAAATCAATAGTTCATGCAACAACTTGCACATACACCTTTATTAACAGCTTTGGGTTATGCTTTGCTGTACAATATTGGGCAGTTTGCATTGTTGTGGTTTGTTTATTTCCTGGTTAACCTAATTTTCAAATTATCTCCACATCAAAAGTATGTAAGTGCCGTAGTTGCACAGTTTGCAGGGTCTGTTTGGTTCATTGCCACTTTAATTTTTTTAATTAGTAAAGGAAATGATAACTATGCTTTCCTAACTCCTTCAGCATCATCAACACTATTGTTACCCACCATAGAAATGAACACGGTATGGTTGCAAAACCTGATGAAGTTTGTTCCATATCTGTCGGTGTTGTATTTATTTGTTTTGGTATTTTTTATGGTAAAATGGGTTGATGCCTTTTCTTATTCCAATAGAATTAAAACTATTGGGTTAGAAAAAATACCTTTAGAATGGAGATTGTTTGTTAGTGAAATGTCTATGCAACTGGGTATTAAAAAAAAGGTTTTAATTTATTTATCCGCATTAGTCAACACGCCGCTCACAATAGGTTATTTTAAGCCAATTATACTTGTACCGTTGGGCTGTATCAACAACCTGACAACAAGCCAAATGGAAGCAGTATTGCTACATGAATTGGCACATATAAAACGCTTCGACTTTCTGATAAATTTCCTACTCTCCCTCATTGAAACTGTATTATATTTCAATCCATTTGTGCAACTACTTAGCCGTGATATAAAACAGGAAAGAGAAAATTGTTGCGACGATTGGGTGTTGCAATTCCAGTACGATGGTGCTATGTATGCAAATGCATTAATGGCTTTGGTAACTACTACTACATCGCCAAAACTAGCCTTATACGCCTCGGATAAGATGATGTTACTTGCCAGAATAAAGAGAATACTACAGCCCAATAAAACAAAACAGTTAAAGCCCGGAATATCATTCGCCGCAGTAATTATGTCTGTACTTATTGGTTTACAGATGATCATAAATCCTGTAGGCAATTCAACCTTTACATCAAATAAATCACTGTTCGCTATCGCTAAAAGTGAGAACGAACAAGTGGCGTTTACGAATAAAATAGAGGGCATAAACTATAGTAGAAACAACAAGGAAACCGGCACAAAAAAAGTTGTAAAGCAACAAGACAATAAATCAAAAAAGCGCAATAATTCACTTAAATTACAAAAGGATCAATTAACCAGAAATATTGAGGAAAGCCAATATGGCACTGACAATGCAAATGAATCAGATGCTTTAATTGCACCGGTAAAAAGCCCATTTAAAGAAGTCAATCAAAACAAACTACTTACTAAAATACCGCTTTTACTTGAACAGGCTTTAGAAAATAAACAACTAACAAAAGCCGAATTAATTTACTTAAATGCAGAACTTCAAAAGCTTGTAGCACTTAAAGAAAAGAACCCACAGAATAGCAACGAAGACGGGGACGAAACAATTAACTTCCCGGCAATTTATGATTTATCTAAAAAGGATTCAAAGGCCCAAATCATACAAAATATTTACAAATTACTTGCTTCTGTCAACAACAGAAGTGCTAATGATAACTCCCTCAAAGAACATACTGAAAAGGTGATCATTATAGAATTACCCTGTAATGGAAATGATACAACTAAGCAGCAGATTATTATTACTGAAAAGATGTTGAAGGTGACGAAGATTTAATTTGCATGTTTAGCCACTCCTTTATTCAATTAACATTTCTCTAAACCTTTTATTTACACATTTTCAAAATAGTTATTATCTTGTATCTGAATTGTTGAGTTGAATATGAGCCACAGTTATTGAAGCAATTCCAGAGATTTATTACCCCCCTATTTTTAGATTATTCCAGAAAGTTGATGCCTTATTTTAAGGTAATAAGTAGCCGTGTAACCAATTGTATTTTCCATCCTTTTTTATGTTTTAGTGAGGAAAATACTTGATAAAAAGGGTGAAAACACGGTGGTGTTAGATTTTTGAGAAGTAGATATTTGCTTTATAAAATTATTTTTAAAACCTAAAAATTACAACGATGCCTAAGTACTTTTTACCAATTGGAGCTTCTCCATTCAATGATTCACTTGAATCTAAAATTTTTGAAGCCTTTTCAGAAACATTTGAATTTAGCCAAAAAAAGTTCAAAAATTTGAACTTAGAGCAAAAATGGGAAATCGCAAATGCATTCTTCGCAGCAAACCCACTTGTAAATGGAAATATTATTCCGTTTACAACAGCTATAGAGATGATGGGAAGGTTTCAATCAGCACCGAAAACATTTAAGATAAAAAAAGAAACACTACTTGCTTTTCAAGCCAAAATTGCAGATTTGGCTAAATCTCTTCCAGCAAACCATGAATTAGGGTTAAGATTTTATTTAGGTACAGATGGTAATGCTAAATATGATATGGTAATTGTGCCAATGTGTGGGCCGATAACCCAACCGGGTACACCAAGAGATAGGTATAAAGAAAAAGAAAAATCTTTTTTTCCAGACACCAATCCTTTTTTCGCCTTGGTAGCTTCTGCGGATGCCGTTTCTACAAATGTTGCTGATTGTGAGGATCTAATTTCTACACCGGAAGAGGATGGAACTATTATTGCTTATTTTTTATACGAAATTTTTTTAAAGTTTATATCAGATTTACAGAAAGATAAAGAATATACTCATCTTTATTTATGCTTTGGACGTACAATAAAACAGGAACTTACTATTATCATGATGTTTTTAGATAAAGATGGTAACCCTTTATACTCTTCAGGAATATACTCAGGCATCAATATGTCTGGTATTTGTTTAGACCAAGGGGATTTAATACCTCCTCCATTTCCATCAAAAATTGATACTTCATTTGGCAAACTTCCCTAAATGCAACTCTACATCCACAATTATGCAGAAATAATCTCTGCAATCATCTGTACAGTATGCTATTTCTATAAACCATCTGTTTTGAACAGGTGGTTTATATGGTTTTTATGGATTACTGTCACTATAGAATTAACTGGAAAAATGACATCAAATTTTCCAATATTCAAAATGATGATGTACAACATCTTTAATGGTGTTGAGTTTATGTTTTACTTTTTTGTTTTCAGAAAAATTTGTGAGATTATGACTATCCAAAAAGTCTTGAAAATATTCATTTTTGCCTTTTTAATATTCTTTTTGTGTAACCTATTATTTCTTCAGGGTGCTAAAGTTTATAATAGCAACACACATACACTTGGCAGTTCATTTGTCATAGCAATGTGCCTTCTATCACTAATATATTCATTATTGTCCGAGGATGATAATATCCCAATGGTTAACTATTCATTTTTTTGTGTAATTGCAGGCTTGTTATTTTTCTATTCAGGCAATATCTTCAACTCGGGTATAATAAATTATATGATGAAGCACCAACCCAAAGATGCTGGCAGGCTTTATAAGCTCATAAATAATACCTTAAATGTAGTGCTTTATGGTTTTTTCAGTATTGCATTTATTCTTGAACTAACTAAGAAAAGAAAGGAAATAGATGAATATGATTTTGCTATTAATCAAAATCTATAATACTTAAATTAAAATATACTTACAAGCATACCTAGAATGAATATTTTGGAATCAAAAGACCTTTTTATTACTTCAATTGCTTCTGCAATTGCATTTCTATTTCTGTCAGCTTGTATTATAATAATTATATTATGGGATCAAAAAAGAAAGCACAAGGATAAAGCCAAAATATTGGATCTAAACAATAAAGCCGAGCAAATGAAAACCAAATTCCAACAAGCTATCCTCCAAACCCAAATAGAAATACAGGAGCAAACCCTTAAAACCATCAGTCAGGAGATACATGATAATATTGGTCAGGTTTTGAGTCTTGCCAAGCTGAACCTGAATACGCTACAACCAAATGAAACTGAAAAACTAAGTGATACCAAACAGTTGGTTAGCAAGGCTATAAACGATTTGCGTGACCTTAGCCGTAGCCTGCACGGCGATAGGATAGCAGAACTTGGGTTGCAGGAGTCCATAGCCAATGAACTTAAAATATTACAAAATACCGGTCAATTTCAAACAAAACTGTATGTAGTTGGTGAAAGTTACAAGCTGGAACCACAAAAGGAAATGGTCATTTTTCGTATAGTGCAGGAGGCCGTAAACAATGTAGTAAAACATGCAAAAGCCAAACATATTGATATTCGAATTTTATACCGGACAGATATTTTTGATTTGAGCATTGCAGATGATGGCATTGGCTTTAATACTAATTCCATTTCACCCGAAAAATCGGGGATTGGGCTCCACAGCATGCAAAACAGGGCCGCACTTATTGGAGCGGAATTAACCATCAATTCCATTTCTGGCAATGGCACAGAAATAAACATGAAACTAAAAAGAGCATGAAAAACCACTAACCAATATTAAACTGTTTAACTATGGCAAACTTAGTTTTGACTGACGATCATGTCCTGTTACGTGCAGGCCTTGCAGGTGTGGTGAAAAACCTGGGACATAATGTAATTTTCGAAGCCAGCAATGGCAAAGACTTTATTAATAAATTAGGCAAAGGTGAATCTCCCGACCTGGTACTCATGGACATCAACATGCCCGAAATGGATGGTTTTGAGGCTACCCAATGGCTCAAAGAGAACTATCCTGAAATAATGGTTTTGGCCCTTAGTATGTACGACAACGATGCCACTATAATCCGTATGCTAAAATGTGGTGCAAGGGGTTATATTTTAAAAGACAGTGAACCGGAAGTTTTAAAATCAGCCATTGAATCCATCATCAACACAGGCTACTACTACAGCGACCTGGTGAATAGCAAACTTATCAATGTAATCAACCATATTGGCGACAAAGGCAGCGATATCAACAACCTTATTACAATTACTGACCGTGAAATTGAATTTCTTAAATACTGTTGCACAGAAATGACCTACAAAGAAATAGCAGATAAAATGATTGTTAGTCCACGAACAGTTGATAACTACAGAGATAATTTATTTGAAAAACTGGATGTAAAAACAAGGGTAGGATTAGTTATGTACGCCATCAAAAACAGAATCTGTATTCCATAATTCTTTGGGGTAGTACAAGTGAATTACTAAGTGTCATTGGGCGAAATAATTGTAAGTTTGCTTTACAACTTAACCTTCGCCTTTTCATTATGAAAACAACGATATTTCTCTCATTAATCTGCTTTTTTGCAAGTCCGGTTTTTAGTCAGCAACCCAATAAGCCGCCCGAAAAAAACAGACCGGTTTTTAATGCTTCTGCAATGGCCGATGGTAAACCAAAGATTGAAACTGCTGATAAAATCTGGGGCAAACTGTTTACAGATGTTCAGCTAAGTATGGCCCTGGGCGACAATAAAACTTTTACGGACGCCATTCCAAAATATTCCAGAGAAATTATCCTAAAAAAATACAAATCAAGTAAGCTTTCGGCAAATGATTCTGCAAAAATCAGGGCTTTTGTTTTCGACAATTTCTTTGTTCCAACTGCCTCCTCCCCTGCTTCAACAGGCAACCAGAACCATGACATTCCTCTAAAAAAACATTTGGAAGATTTGTGGCCCACATTGGTTAGAAAATCTGATGCCATAAACCCGAACAGTTCACTTTTGCCTTTACCAAAAGAATACATTGTACCCGGTGGCCGCTTTCGCGAAATATATTATTGGGACAGCTACTTTACTATGTTAGGGCTTGCAGTTAGCAACCGGTATGATTTAATAGAAAATATGCTGGACAACTTCAAGTACCTGATAGACACCTATGGACACATACCTAATGGTAACAGAAACTATTATCTCGGTCGTTCGCAGCCTCCCTATTTTGCCCTAATGGTAGAACTATTGCATGAAAAAAAAGGAAATCTGATTTATAAGAAATATTATTCTGCGCTGCAAAAAGAATATGCATGGTGGATGGATGGAGAAAACAAAACTACAGTAGGACATCCTTACCGAAGAGTTGTAAAACTTGAGGATGGAAGTATTCTAAACCGCCACTTTGACGATGTAAAAGCTCCCCGTCAGGAGTCTTATATGCAGGATGTTGAAACGGCTAAATCATACAAAGGCAAAGACAATATGGCTTATACCAACCTACGAGCAGGTGCAGAAAGTGGTTGGGATTTTAGCAGCCGTTGGTTTGATGACACTATGAATATCAATACTATTGAGACTACAGATATTCTTCCCGTTGACTTAAACTGTCTTTTGTATGCCTATGAAAATATTTTGAGTAAAGCTGCGGCTGCAACATCAGGCAACCAAAACAAATCAAATTTTTATAAGCAAAAAGGAGCAAAAAGGAAAGCTGCTATACTTGCTCATTTCTGGAACAATGAAGAACATTTTTTCTTCGATTATCAGTTTAAACAAAAACATACAACCAACAGATGGGCATTGGCAGGGCTTATGCCGTTGTTTGTAAACATTGCATCTAAAGAACAGGCAGGCTATGTAAAAGAAAAAGTAGAACAAATGTTTTTAAAAGATGGCGGTGTAGTTACCACTCCTTACCATACCCATCAGCAGTGGGATGCACCCAACGGTTGGGCACCTTTGCAATACCTGACTATTAAAGGATTGACGAATTATAATTACAACACTACAGCCAAAATCATTGCAGACAGATGGATGGCAGTCAATGAAACCGTTTATGCTAATACTGGCAAAATGTTAGAGAAGTACAACGTAGAAGACATTCATTTGCCAAGTGGTGGCGGAGAATATCCAACACAGGATGGCTTTGGATGGAGCAATGGCGTTTATTTAAAGCTGTATAGTTTGTATAGGTAAGTTTGTAAACTCTGAAATCATTACATTTTTACTATCAATACTGATGAACAAAAACAATTTTTTTTCACTTCTTTTTTTTATCGGTATTTCTTTAATATCCGTTTGTAAACCAGTGCAATTAAAGGCTCAGGCAACTGGAATATTACCTTTTAAGAATAAAATAGCAATATTAAATGATTCCATAAAAAAGGAATTCTTTCTAGAAGATTCAACTCTAAAAATCTACCAATATGCTGACAAATCAGGCAACTATCTAACTGTTTTTAATGAAATCAAAGGACCATATAAAACAGAAAATAATATGCCAACAAACATTAAGGCTATTGCTATCAATTTCAAAATTGAAGAGGGTAATTTGATTAAAATGTGGGGATTTGAAAAATTAGCTTTACCCGACTATTTAGTTGGTATTCAAAACATTAATTTTTTAGATAGCAATATCGAATTAAATGATCTTGACCATGACTCAATTGTAGAACCGATCATTGTTTATCAAACTTTAACCGAAACAAATTTAACCGTCTACTATAATAATCTTGCATCATCTATTGTATTTCATCATAAAGGTTATAATAAAAAAACTTTAGTAGTAGATAAGAGTTTTTATGGCCTACCACAAATGATAAAAACTTATTTAGAACTTAAACTTCAATCAATGGAAAAGACAATGAATCTTGATTTGCCGGAGGGGTGGATAAAAAAACTTCAAAAGCAGAAACTAATTATTCAGTCAAAGCATTAAGAATAATTTTATTATAGTTGCTTATTAAATATTTTTTATTTCAAATCATATTATCACTAAAATGCAAATCCTGATTTTTGCTACCAACAATCAAAATAAAGTAGATGAAATTAAAAACATTGTAGGTGACTTATACAATGTTATTTCATTAAAAGAAGCAGGTATTGAAATAGATATACCTGAACCCTATGAAACACTTCATGAGAATGCAACGGAAAAATCTCAAACAATATATAAACTAATACAACAAAATTGTTTTAGTGAAGATACAGGTTTAGAGACCGAAGCGCTTAATGGAGAACCGGGAGTTAAAAGTGCAAGATATGCAGGAGAACAAAAAAGTTTTGAGGCAAATGTTGATTTGCTTTTGGAAAATTTAAAACTAAAATCTAATCGTAAAGCACAATTCAGAACTGTAATTTCTTTGATATTACAAGGCAAAGAATATTTGTTTGAGGGTATTTGTAAAGGAACAATAATAAAGGAAAGAAAAGGTGAATCAGGATTTGGATACGACCCTGTTTTTATACCCGACGGAGCGAATAAAACCTTCGCAGAAATGACATTAACAGAAAAGAACAGTTACAGTCATAGAAAGAAAGCCGTAGCTCAATTACTTTTTTTCTTATCCCAAAATGGGAAAAATGAATCTCAATAACGGAATAATATTGTCTGGGTTGCAACAGAATTCTTTTATTATACGTCTGATACAATAAACTATTCAAATTGTAAGTTATTAAGAAAAGTAAATTCTGCATCCTGTAGAATATATTATCAAATACAAGCAAAATGAAAAACGAAAAACCACAGATTCGTGTACAAAATTTACAATTAAAAAAAGCGTTGACACACCATAACGAATTGCCAAACAAAGAGAAAATGATAACTGAAGAAATAGCTCCTCCACCACACGTTTGGGACAAGATAGAACAGGCACTAAATATGCAACAACAACGCTATAAAACTGCCAATGATATAATAATGACGTCTTTTAGAATAAAAGGGCAAAATCAAACTAACTTTCACTAAAACAATTAATTCTTACATCTCCTACACTTAAGATTTTAATGCATTTTTTTATATAATATAATCATCCTTAAATGTAATTTATAAAGGGTTTAAAGAAGCTTACTTTTTAGAGTAACACTTTCTGCTAACCATACTACATTTGCTCTTTCATTTTATCAAATTAATACAACTGATGGAAAGAGTTAAAATAATATTACCCCCCTCCCCTTCCTTTTTTGCCCATATAACAATACGTATTACAGACTTAAATTATGGTGGCCACGTTGGTAACGATAGTTTTTTAAGTTTTATTCATGAAGCCCGTCAGCAATTTTTATTGCATCATGGCTATTCTGAATTAGATTTCTGTGGCACAAGCCTTATTATGGCTGATGCAGCTATTGAGTACAAACATGAACTAACTTACGCACAAGAATTAAAAATAAGTGTATCCGCAGGTGGTTTTGATAAAATTGGTTTTGACATTTATTATTTGATTGAACTTAATGTCAATGAAAACTGGGTAACTGCAGGTAAGGTAAAAACAGGAATGATGTGTTTTGATTATAAAGCCAAAAAACGTGTTGCCGTTCCGCAAGAGGCTATTGAAAAATTGTTGGGTTAATATTTACAACCTAGCATATATAAATTCATCTACAAAAATTGTTTCCATATTTTCCAACTTTCTTCTGCCTGAATGATTAGCATTTCCAATCCATTTTTTATTGTTGCATGGCAGGCTTTCCCTTTACATAAAAATAAGGTTTCTTCAGGATTGTAGATTAAGTCGAACAAAAAATGCTCACTTGTAATAGCATCATAGGGTAGTTCAGGGCAACTCATAACGTTTGGAAACATGCCAAGCGGTGTAGTATTAATTATCAGTTTGTACTCACCAACTAATTCGTGTGTAATGCCACCATAGCTTATAGTATGATTTGCTATTGCATTTCGCGAAGCGGATAAATGGTGTATCTCTAATTTATCCAATACATACCTTACAGCAGCGGCTGCACCACCTGTACCAAGTATTATAGCTTTATTATGCCATGGTTTTAACGCTGTTAGTAAAGATGTTTCAAATCCGATTACATCAGTATTAAACCCTTTAAGTACTCCATTATTTATTGCAATGCAATTACAAGAACCAATATCTCCTACTACTTTGTCATATTCATTCAAAAAAGGCAAAACCAGTTGCTTGTAAGGGATGGTAACATTTAACCCTTTGAGTTCTGACTGCTTTTGTAAAAGATCGGGCAATTGGCTAATATCAGCTAATGGAAATGATTCGTACGAAAAATCATGCAGGTTTTCGCTGGCAAACTTTTCCTTAAAAAAATTTGGTGAAAAAGTATGTGTCAACGGGTATCCAATAATACCGTAACGGCTCATGGATAACTATTTTTTGTCAAGGTAAAAGTGAAAGGAATCCCCTCGTAAACCAATGCGCATAGCCTCTAGTGGAATAACCTCTGTAGGTGCTATATTACCAAGATTTACATTGCACCCTATAAGTTCAAGGAAATATAACTGTTGAGCTTTTTGCGGTGCTTCCCAAATAATTTTTTCTGCAGGTATTTGAGTAAGAATTTCCTGTACCAAACCTTCTCTTACCTCACCTGAACCTCTGTATATACCTACATTACCTGCTTCACGGGCTTCGGCAATTACATAGGTAGAACCGGCTTCTAGTTCGGCACGCATTAACTCAATCCATTTATAGGGCGGAATAATATGTGCTGCATCTTTACTACCCACTTCGCTTAATACTGTACCAAATTTGGTCAGTTTTTCTATATAACCACACTTTTCTGCATGAGGAATAGTTATACTGCCATCACTTACTTCAACATGGCTGATTCCATAGTCTTTCATCATATCTATATAATCCTGAAAGGCATTTCTTATTAAAAAGGCTTCGAAGAGTGTACCTCCAAAATAGACAGCCATATTAGCTTTCTGATAAACTTCAATTTTTTCCCTAACATTTGGTGTTACAAACGCAGTTCCAAAACCCAACTTTACTATGTCTATATGTGGCCATCCTACACTTACAAGATTTTGAGCTTCCTGCAGGCTTAGTCCTTTATCCATTACCATGGTAATGCCTTCTTTGCGGGGTTGTTTAGTACGTTCGGGTATTTGACTTAGGTTAAAATTCATATTATAATAGCGCTATGGTTTATAAATTATTGGAGCAAAAATACGGATTGAAAAATAAAGCATTTTTTATCCATAACCGTGCACTGGATTATTAAGGAATTTGCAACAGAAAATGAATGGATATTTGCAGTAATAACCTCTTTATGCGCTTAGTGTTAATTACTATTTTTATCCTGTCAACTTTTTGTGCATTGTCACAGGTTGACAGCAATTTACAATCAACAGATACATTAGCTCCGTTTCAAAAGTCAAAAGTAATTCCCACATTTAGCATTCAACAGCCAGACAGTACATGGTTTTTCAATACCAGCCTTCTGGAAAAAAAGCCGATACTTATTGTATATTTCAGCCCGGATTGCGGACATTGTCAATTGGAAACAGATGAGATTTTAGGACATATTAATCAATTGCAAAAACTTCAGATTGTTTTGGTAACCAGCAGACCTTTTGAAGACATGGTAAAATTTGCAGCTCGCTATAAAATTTACAAATTCCCTACTATTAAGATTGGAAGAGACCCATCCTATATTTTCACAAAATACTACGATGTAAAATTTACCCCTTTTTCTGCATTATATGATAAGAAAGGTAAGTTGGTAAAATTCTTTACAAAAGGTATTGACATGGACGAACTGATTAATATGGTTGAATAATGTATTAGGAAACTCCGATTATTTTGGTCGAAAAATATTCTAATAATAGAAGCTTCTATTTTTTCATACCAATTTATTCTTTATGCTACAAACGATATAACCTAATCATAATTACCATGGCTTAATAATTGCACAAATAATCTTACAAATTAAAAATGTTTTATTATGGAAAGCAATAAAAAAAATGAACCGAAAAAAGAGGATGCAATTGAAATCAGCAAAGATAAAATTGAAGATGAAAATAAGCCTGAAGGTTCAGGCATTTTTACTGTAGATGGAAAAGAACTACCCAAAATTGACGGTGTTTATACCTTATATCATGGCGGAGGAACAATAGGAGAAAACAACCTGAACTAGAATAAAAGCACCTCTTCTATTAAAAACTGCATTACTAAACGCTATGCAGTTTTTTTATTTATATACTAATTATTATTTTCGAATTTTTATCTAATGTAAATATAATTATGAATATTACCATTTTTGGCGCAACTGGTATGGTGGGAAAGCTTATAGTACGTTATGGACTCGCCTTAGGTCATATGGTTACAGCCTTTGGCAGAAATGTAGATAACCTGATAGACGAAGATCTTAGAAACGACAATCTTGTTGCCATAAAAGGTTCTGTTTTTAATGAATTGGATGTTCATAATGCAATAGCAAATGCCGACCTGGTTATTTCAGCATTAGGCGGTTCTGTAGATGGAGAAGACAAAACAAGAAGTCTGGGGCTGAAAACCATTGTTCATGCAATGGAAAAATCAGGTCTAAAACGCATAGTAGCTTTAGGTGGCTTAGGCGTTTTAAATGACGGCAATGGCAAATACCTTCTCGATGGAAAAGATTATCCTGAAGAATTTAAAAAAGTTGGAAACGAACATCTACAGGCCTATCTTACCTTAAAAGAAAGTAACCTTGATTGGACTTTTGTTTGCCCCCCTACAATAAAAGAAAATGAGGCAACAGGAAATTTTATGGTATCTGCAACGATAGCACCTCATGGTGGTTTAAATTATATAGCTGCAGGAGATCTTGCTCTATTTATTTTAAATGAAAGTATAAAAAAAGAATATGTACATTTAAGAGTTGGTATTGTTGCAACTATCTAATTAATTTTGGATGTTTAGTTATTTTAGGATTTTAAAGATGAATGCTTAACTTCCGATTTCTAATAAAATTTTAGCTCAAAAAATGATAAAGCAGTTATTTATCAGCCTTTCTATTTTATTATTTTTTGCCTGCAAAACGGCAAAAACAACTAATACTATTTTATTTGAAAATCTTATCAGCTTCATAATAAGGCCCGATGTGCAGCTAACTGAAGAAGTTAATTATTTCTACTTTAGTAATGAGAACGATTTCCGAAAAACATTTACCCTAACAAAAGGAACTGCAGGCAATATAATAATTCCAGACTTTGAAACCCAAAGAGTTATAGCTGTAGCATTAAAACCAACTAAAGATATTTTTGAAGTAAAATTACAAAAGACGGAAATTACAGGTACTGATTTGGATGTTTTTTATACACGTTCGCCCTCTGCCGGAACAAGTTTTTTACATACCCCATTTACTGTTGCAAGCATTGTTATTCCTAAATCGATATTACATATTAATTTTTATAATGGTAAAACAAAAGAAAAAGTGTTAGAAATTGACAGTAATAATTAATTTAGTTTTTAAAATACAGCTTAAATTGTGATTTATTTTCAATATTAAGACAGGTTATACGTTTAAAAGGAGGAATATAAATTAAAGTTCGACTTTACCAACATGAAACAATTTCATTTAATTATCATCCTTATATTATGCCACATAACCGGCTGTACATTTATAGAAAAAGTTACTAATAAAATAAACCCCAAAACCGTAAAAAATACTACTCCTGTAGTAGAGCCACCTAGTGTAGTTGCAAGTGGTGAGGTTCCGAAACTTATAAGCAAACAATTTAAATTTACCGAAGGCCCTGCATGTGACAGTATTGGCAATGTGTACTTCACCGATCAACCAAACAACAAAATCTGGAAATACGATACAGCAGGTAAATTAACTATGTTTATGGATAAGGTTGGTAGATCTAATGGATTATACTTTGACCAAACCGGTAACCTTTTAGCATGTGCGGACGAACAAAACCAATTATGGTCTATATCTCCAAAGAAGAAAGTAACGATATTGGTAAAAACCCTTAAAGGTAAAAAGCTAAATGGACCTAATGATCTTTGGATAAATGCTAATGGTGACATCTATTTTACCGATCCTTATTACCAACGGTATTATTGGAAAAGAAGAACATCAGAATTAGATGGTGAAAAAGTTTACTTGCTAAAAAAAGGTGCTAAGGAACCTGTAGTAGCAGCCGCTATTTTCAAAAAGCCAAATGGTATTATAGGTACACCTGATGGCAAATATTTGTATGTAGCCGATATAGATGATAATAAAACCTACAAATTTGAAATTGCACAGGATGGCAGTTTAATAAATTCAAAAGTATTTGTAGAGCAGGGTTCAGATGGTATGACAATAGATAATCAGGGTAACATCTATCTTACAGGAATTGGCATTACAGTATACGACGCTGAAGGAAAAAAAATACAACACATAGATATTGATGAGCCCTGGACGGCCAATGTATGCTTTGGTGGTAAGAATAAGGATATTTTATTTATTACTGCATCAACAGCACTTTATATGCTTAATATGAAAGTTAAAGGTGGGTAACATTTTATAAGTAGGCAACAAAATAGATAGAAAACCAATCATAGAATTGAAAACATTTAATCGTCAACTACTTTAATAAAAGAAAATGAAAATATTTCGAATTACTATAATTACACTTTGTATAATGTCTACAGTGAAATTAAATGCTCAAACCAAAAAAGTTCAACCCCATATAAAACCAAAAGTCCCGAATACTTCAATTGCTGTTGAGAAAAAATTTATTAGTGTAGAGGAGTTTTTAAAATTACATACAGAAGTTAAGAACATTTCATGGGGAACAGGCTACGTTGCAACTTTAGAAAAAACGGATGGCTCAAAAGAAGTTTATCATTTAGACAATCGTAGTGACGAGAAGAAATTTGTTTCCAGTTATGGTCAAATACTAAGACAATCAAATCCAATTATTAAGCAGGGTGAATAACCTAATCAGTTGGGGAACTCCATTATTGATATCTAATATAGATTTAATTAAAAAAAGCATGTCTCACAAATAGAAATAAAATCATCAACCAAACAAAAATTTCAAATCTTCTTCTGTCAAAGATTTAATAAAACCATCATCTTCACTTACTAATTCATCCGCTATTTTTTGTTTACGGTTCTGAAGTTGAATGATTCTTTCTTCAATGGTATTTTTACAAATGATTTTGTAGGCAAACACACTTTTGTTTTGTCCAATCCGGTGGGTTCGGTCTATGGCTTGCTGCTCTGTAGCCTTGTTCCAATAAGGGTCAAAGAGAAAAACATAATCAGCAGCTGTAAGCGTAAGCCCGGTATTGCCTGCTTTTAAACTAATAAGAAAGAGATTGGTAGTACAATCTTCCATCTGAAAAGCCTTTACCAATTCTGCCCTTTTAGTGATCGGAGTCTGTCCATCTAAACGATAGTGAGTTATAGATTGCTTATTACATTCTGCTTCAAGTAAATTAAGCATAGAGGTGAATTGTGAAAATACCAAAACTTTATGTTTACCCAATAAATTATTGAGCTCCTCCATCAACACTTCAGTCTTTACAGAATGGGAAATATTCTTCCGCTCGTCCACTGGCAAAAGCATGGGTGAATTGCAGATTTGACGCAGTTTAAGTAATCCCTGTATTACAGCTAGCTTACTTTTTGCAAGACCATCCTTTTGTATTCCGGTAAAGAGATTGCTTTTTACCTGTTCCTGTATTTCGTTGTATAGGTTTTGTTGTTCTGTGCCCATGGTACACCACAAAATGCTTTCTGTTTTGGCAGGCAAATCTGTAGCAACTTGCTCTTTTGTTCTTCGGAGTATGAATGGAGCTGTTAACTTTTGAAGGGTTTTTATTTTTTCTTCGTCCTGAAAGCGATCTATAGGATCAGCATATTCTCTTTTGAAAAATTCTCGGTTGCCAAACATACCGGGCAATGAATAGCTCAACTGCGAAAACAAATCAAATGTATTATTGATGACCGGTGTGCCGCTTAGTGCAATACGTACCTGTGCATTCAGTTGTTGAACTACACCTGTCACCTGTGCTGACGGGTTTTTGATATTGTGACTTTCATCAAGTATTGCCAGACCATAGGTATAAAGAAGAAGAGTATCAGCGTCGCTGCGCAATGTACCATAACTGGTAATCAACACATCGTATTTGTCAGGATCTATGTCAGATGAATTTCGGTTGATGCCGTGATAGACCATGGTTCGTAACAACGGCGCAAACTTCTGTATCTCCTGTTGCCAGTTGTACAGCAGCGATGCAGGTGCAACTACCAGATTTACCATGCCGGGATGCATCATTTGATAACGGGCAAGAAAGCATATTGTTTGTAAGGTTTTGCCTAATCCCATATCGTCAGCCAGGCAACAACCCGCACCAATTTCAGACAAAAGGATGAGCCATTCAAAACCTTTTTGCTGATAAGGCCGCAGGGTTGCATTCACCGTAGCAGGCACATCATACAATTGTTGATCTGTGTTTTGCCACTGCTGCCAGCGATTCCACCATTGTTCTTTCAATGTAGCTTTAAAAAGTGATCGTTCATCTTCACCCTGATTCAGGCTCACCACCATAAACTTTGACACCTCTAACAAACTGTTGGCTAATACCCTGCCGTGTCGTATTACATGGCCATACTGTTGAAGCCATTCATCGTTTAGCAATCCCAGGCTACCATCTTTCAACAGCACAGCTTTCTGACCGGAGAGTATCATTTTTTGCAACTCCGCAAGGTTTAATTTTTCTACCCCAAAACTAAAATCCAGTTTTAGAGTAAATTTGTTGCCTGCTTCTTGTTCAATGCTTTGTGATGAGGCTATACGGTGTGGGCTATATCTGAAATGTGTAAGCATATCCATACCGGAAAGCTCAATTTCCTGTTGTAATAAATGATGATATGCTTTTAAAAACCATTGCTTTTTTTGCGCTTCTGCAAATGATAGGTAGTAATATCCGTTGCGTTGAGTGACAAAGTTTGGATGTAGGGCTACAATCAATTTCAGCAATGCTTCTTCGGCTTCTTTATTGCGCTCTATAATAATTTCCTCACCTTTTGCTTTTACCGACTGAAAGGATTTAAAAGGCCCTTCGACTAAAATACCATCATACACCCACTGTGGGGTAAACATTAGAAAAGCATTGTTTAATTCACTAAGCAATATTCTGGAAACAGGAACTAAATCACTTTGTTGCTTAACAAAAAACCCATTCCTATTTAGTCTATAATTTTCTTCCAAAATGGCAATGTTTTTTTTGATATATGTTTCGTTGTAATCATTATTATTAGTGGATTCTACCAGATTAATAGTTTGATAATCGTTGTAGGACAAAATGAAAATTTCATAATTGCTTACCAGAAAAAACTCAAATCGTTGAAAATCGAGGCTATCACCAGTAAAGTCCTGAATATGGACAGTAGTCAATATATTGATCCTATCCCTTACCTGCCGTAATTCAAAAGAAAGAACAGGCTTATAGCTGCTAAATGAAACTGGTGTATTAGCAATAGCATTGTTATCTTTTATAATTTTTATGTAAAACTTTAGTAAAGGAAAATATGGTTTTACAGCCATGAAAGCATTATGAAAATAACGGAGAAGCCCATTTGCAATAAATTGCTTTTTGGATATTTCTGCCCCTTTATTTTCATAATTTAATTCAAGCTCATAATGTTTTAGCTCAATAGTTTCTTTTACAAAATAAGTGAAAGCATGTGCTGCATCAACAGGTAATCTGGTAAATTTTTTTTTGAGTAATTGAGGAGTAATTCTGTTGTTGGTGAGAATAATATTTCCTGGCGTTTTATCTATGAATTGAATACTTAAAACGTCTGTCCATGATTTACGAAGATTTTGTGGGGATACGAGCAAAACCGTTTTACTGCCTTTTGTTCCACTTTTACTAACCTCTGTACTCATAATTTTTCAGAAAAAGCAAACATAAAACAATAGAGGCGCTTTAAGAATGTTAGTGATGAAATGTATGGGGAAAGTTTAAAAAAACTTCGACTTCCTTTTGCCAAAATATCCTTCACAATTTTCTCCGCATGAACCCTTGAGTTTTCTATAAATAAACGATGCGTATTCATGCCGCCGCAAATAACACCGGCAAGGTAAAGGCCTTTAATATTGGTTTCCTGTGTAGTTTCATTTACTGTTGGGCAAAAAACATCATCATTACTCAATTCTATTCCTACGCTTCGCAAAAAGTCAAGGTTGGGCTTATATCCGGTCATGGCAAGTACCCAATCATTTTCTACTGTCACAATACCTTCAGGTGTTTGAATGTCTACCTCATGCTCCCTGATGGCCGAAACAGTTGAGTTAAAATATGCTTTGATAGAGCCTTCAGCAATGCGGTTATCAATATCAGGTTTAACCCAATACTTTACACGGTCACTTATTTTATCTCCTTTAATAACCATAGTAACTGTTGCACCTTTGCGCCATGTTTCCAAAGCTACGTCTATGGCCGAGTTGGCGGCACCAACTACCAAAACTTTCTGAAATGCATAAAAGTGAGGGTCTTTGTAATAGTGTTTTACTTTGGGCAGTTCTTCACCCGGCACATTGAGGAGATAAGGAATGTCATAAAACCCGGTTGCAATCACCACATTCTTTGCCTCGTAGGTTTGCTTGTTTGTGATGATTAAAAATGCTTCTCCTTCCTTTTTCACTTCATTTACTTTTTCAAACAAATGAATGTTCAAAGCTGCAGAAACAGCTACCCGTCTGTAGTATTCCAAAGCCTCGGGTCGTGTGGGTTTTGGGTTGTTACTTACAAACGGGATATTGTCAATTTCCAACCGTTCGCTCGTGGAAAAGAAGGTCATGTTTTGAGGATAGTTGTAAATGGAATTCACCAAAGCTCCTTTCTCAATAATGAGGTGAGACAGTCCGGCTTTTTTTGCTTCAATGCCACAGGCAATGCCTATTGGCCCTGCGCCAATGATGATGAGGTCGTACATAATTCAAAGATAGTTTCACAAAGCGAATAAAACGGGAACGCAGATTATTATGATGGTTAGGATTAAGGTATAATCTCCCAATAATCTTAGGCTAATAGCAAATTATTCTATCTTTTATACTTAATTCGAGGATTTCGCTTTGCATGGAATATGTAGGACACAAATATTAATTGGTCTTTCTCATATACTTCATAAATAATGATAAAAGGAAAAATACTCATCATGGTCTCACGAAACCCATTTTTTGTTTTAGGAAATCTCAATGGATTTAAAGCTATTTCATTTATTTTTTTATCAACCAATGCGATAAATCTTTTACCCAATCCAACTGAACGATCTTCATACCATTGATGGGAATCTTCTAGTTCTTTTTTTGCTTATGGATGTAGTACTATTTGGTAGCTGATCAATGTTATTTCTTAGGGTTTAATATTTGTCTTTTAGCATCTTCCCACGCCATCCCTTTTATTTTACCTGTTTTATAATCTTCAGAACGTTTCTCAATTTCCTTAACGAAATCCTTATCATTCCAATAATCGAAACTTTCCTCAATTTCATTCTCAAGCATTGTGTAAATCGCTTTTATCTTTTTATCTTCTGCTACCCTTATATAGTCGTATAGTTTTTGCCTGATTGCTGTTGATGTCATATTAATAGTATTTCAACTTAAATTTAACCTCTTTTTTGAAAACGGGAAAACAGATTATTATGATGGTTAAGATTAATGAAGGATTTTCAAAAAAATCTTAACCAATCATAACCATCTGCCAAATCTGCGTTCTCAAGACTCCTACTTATGAATCTCACTTGTAAAATGAAATTCAATATCTGGATTGTTTTGCCTTTCAGTATTTAGGAACCATTCGCTTTGTGCAAGATAAACCATGTGACCGTCTTTGTCCTCGCCGGTATTGGCGAGTTTGTAACGGGCAAAATCATCCAGTTTTTTCTGGTCCTTGCTGCTAAGCCAACAGGCTTTGTAAAATGG
>JANPGE010000024.1:0-17718 GCA_031423805.1 Segetibacter sp.
CAAATATGCCAAGGGGATGAAGTTTGTTATACTGCCCCCCGACACATTGAATCAGGACTTTGATTTTAACCCGTCTTTTGAGGTGGCTTTGAAAGAATATTACGCAGCTTTTGGTAATGATTTATACATGGCAGCAGTACGTCGCTACCACGGAGACGACAGTAAGTATTTGTACCGGCTGGTGCAGTTGTCTACACAATTAAACATTCCAATTGTTGCTACCAATGACGTGCATTATCACACACCATCGCGAAGGCAGTTGCAGGATGTGATGACTTGCATTCGGGAAAAATGCACCATCTACAATGCAGGCTTTCGGCTGCATTCAAATGCAGAAAGATACTTGAAGCCAGCCGATGAAATGGCCCGCCTTTTTAGGCAAAATTCGGAGATGATCGAACATGCACAACAACTGGCTGAAGCCTGCAAGTTCTCACTGGATGAATTGAAATATGAATATCCCGAAGAGCTAACAAGTGAAGGACGAACTCCGCAGGAAGAACTTACATTTCTTGCCTGGGAAGGCGCTAAAGAACACTTTGGAGCATGTGTACCGGATAAAGTAAAGCATGCCATCAATTATGAACTGGCCTTTATAGAACAGATGAACTATGCAGCCTATTTTCTAACGGTATATGACATTGTCCGCTATGCAAGGAGCCAAAATATTCTTTGTCAGGGACGAGGGTCTGCGGCTAACTCCACGGTTTGTTATTGCCTTGGTATCACTTCAGTAAATCCAGAAAAGTTCGATTTATTGTTTGAGCGGTTTATTTCTGCTGCAAGAGATGAACCACCGGATATTGATGTAGATTTTGAGCATGAACGCCGCGAAGAAGTCATTCAATACATCTACCAAAAATATGGTCGGGACAGGGCTGCTATTGTAGCCACGGTTACACAACAACATCAGAAAGGAGCGATAAGAGATGTGGGCAAGGCCATGGGATTATCGGTTGATACCATCAATCGCTTATCAAGTTCCATCTGGGAATTTACAGACGAATGGTTTGAAGGAAACCGGATGACCGAACAAGGGTTTCATCCCGGTGACAAGCACTTACAAAAGGTCTTGCAACTTACCAAAGTGTTCATGGGTTTTCCACGGCAATTGGGACAACATACAGGAGGCTTTGTTATTACAAATGGTAAACTATCCGACCTCTGCCCCATTATGAATGCACGGATGGAAAACAGGACTTGCATTGAGTGGAACAAAGATGATATTGATGCCCTGGGATTTATGAAAATAGATGTGCTGGCATTGGGTATGCTTACCTGCATCCGCAAAGCATTTGACCTTGCAAAGCAAAATTATGGACTTGACCTGACCCTCGCCAATATTCCACAGGATGACCCTGCCGTTTACGACATGATTTGTAATGCAGACACTATTGGTGTCTTTCAAATTGAGAGCCGGGCACAGCAAAGCATGTTACCACGGCTAAAGCCACGTTGCTTTTATGACCTGGTGATTGAAGTTGCCATTGTGCGGCCCGGGCCCATACAAGGTGACATGGTGCATCCCTATCTCCGCAGGCGGAATGGTGAAGAAACGGTAGAGTATCCGTCGAAAGAATTAGAAGAGATCTTAAAAAGGACTTTAGGCGTTCCTTTATTCCAGGAGCAGGCCATGAAGATTGCTATTGTTGGCGCAGGTTTTACCCCTGCCGAGGCTGATGAATTACGGCGCAGTATGGCAACTTTTAAAATGAAAGGCATGGTGTCAAAATTCCAGGAGAAACTGGTGACCGGCATGACTGTAAGAGGCTACACTGTAGAATACGCCCAGCGGGTTTTCAAACAACTGGAAGGCTTTGGCAGCTACGGTTTCCCGGAAAGCCATGCTGCCAGTTTTGCCCTGTTGGTGTATGTTTCTTCATGGATCAAATGCTTCTACCCCGATGTATTCGCCTGCGCATTGCTCAACAGTATGCCCATGGGTTTTTACCAACCTGCACAAATTGTTATTGATGCCCGCAATCACAATGTAGAAGTAAGACCCGTTGATATCAATTATTCCATTTGGGACAATCAACTGGAAACAATCCCCTGTTCTTCCCTTCTACTTCAGGAGAAGGTGCCCGAAGGGCAGATGAGGCCTAAGGTCGCACTTCGCCTTGGCTTTCGGCAGGTAAAAGGCATACGCGAAGAGGATGTCAAAGTATTATTAGCAGCAAGGCAAAAACCGTATGGAAGCATACATGAACTCCGTGCTACGGGCTTATCAGACGCAGCTTTGGAGAAACTGGCTGATGCAGATGCATTCCGTTCCATTGGCATTGACAGAAGACAAGCATTATGGGAAATAACAACAAAGGATAAATCCCTGGCACTGTTTCAGGGGCAGCAGCCAGCCGATGCAAAACAGGAAAATATATCGCTGCCGCAAATGACCACCGGCGAACATGTGGTACATGATTATGCCGCCACAGCCCTTTCTTTAAAAGCTCATCCCGTAAGCTTTGTACGGGAAAAGTTGCAACAACTACAGATATGGTCCACTGCGCAACTTGCCACCTCTAAGGATGGCGATTATGTAAGAGTTGCAGGCCTTGTATTGGTTCGGCAGAGGCCTGGCACCGCAGGCGGAGTTTGTTTTATGACAATAGAAGATGAGACAGGGGTCGCCAATCTGGTCATTTTTCAAAACCTGTTTGACACCTACCGCAAAGAAATTTTGCAATCAAAACTGATTATGGTTTCGGGTAAACTACAGGTAGCAGGCAAAGTAGTACACGTAATTGTGGAGCAGTGTTTCAACTTCTCCAAACTATTACGAAAGCTAACACCCGCAAGTAATGATACACCCAATGTTTTAACCCTTGCACGGCCCGATGAAACAAGCATTCCCGCAGGGCAAAGCAAAAGAAGCCAGGTAAGGGAGCATGCACAGGAATTGGTGTTTCCGGATGGGAGAAATTTTAAGTAAAACTGAATGTGACAATCAAACGTCATTTACCTACAAAACTATAAAGCCGACAATGATACCTACAAGTATCAGCAGCAGTATAAACATCATAGCCAATCGCCTTTGACTTTTAAAAGCCGCCTCTTTGCTTTCGTCCATATAAAACCGGTTTCCATTTACCGCCACCAGGATGCCCTTGCGAACAAGCTTTTCAAAAATGAACGATCTGCTAATGCCATGTTCTTCGGGAACAATAGCCGTGGAAATGCCTGTAGCACCAGCCTGCCGAAACACCCGCATATATTTCTTCATCCTGATCAAGACAATTGGAACTACAGCCATAATTTTTTTGGTAAGTTTTGTGTGACAAATTAAGATATTTCTGGTAAACCCTAAAAAGCCAAATGCTTTTTGTGGCGTTAATGACCGATACCCAAAATAGCTACACCCGTGTACGCTTCTGCTAAAAGAACTCCACAGTTTTGGTGCCGTGAGGAACCTGAGGGACAGGAGGCCGGATATTTATAAGACTGTAAATATGGGGAGGAGGTGGGGGCTGGCACTTTTGCCCCAAATATTCCTGCATTTACTTTCCTATTTGTTTTTGACGTTCTATCCTTTCTCTGGCTTCTATTAAGATGCTGTGTATCTTTTTCTCTAATTGCTTTTTGGGTGGTAGTTCCGTCCAGTATTCAGCTACCATTATACCGTCTTTATGCATTTCCAATAGTTCTATTTGCTCCCTGCTGCTTTCGGCACAAAGTATTAAGCCTACTGGTGGTAACTCCCCTTCTTGTTTTTCGTACTTATCCAACCATTTTAAATACAATTCCATTTGCCCTTTGTGTTTGGCTTCAAATTTGCCCAACTTTAATTCTATGGCTACTAACCGTTTTAAATTTCGGTGGTAAAAAAGCAGGTCCAAATAAAAATCTTCGCCATCTAATATCATTCGTTTTTGTCGTTCTACAAATGCAAATCCTTTGCCCAATTCTAAGATAAAAGCTTCTAACTCCCGTAAAATGGCAGCTTCCAAATCCTTTTCTAAAAAGGTATTTTGCAATCCTAAGAAATCTAAAAAGTAAGGGTCTTTAAACGTGTTGTGTATGGCTGGGTGGTTACTGGTATTTTGTAAATTGGCTATGCTGCTTCGTTCAAAGGTTTTGGTGCTTATTTTTTTGCGTAAATCTCTTACCCCTAATACTTGTGTAGCTGATAATTCAGCATAGAACATTTTTGCTTCCTTTGTTTTTAGTGGGATTAATGCCAAAATGTGAGACCAACTTAATTGTCGCGACAGTGGCGCGACAATTGACAAATCAGGGAATTGCTCTGCAAACTGTATCATTCTACGCAGGTTGCCTAACTCAAAGTTTCTACCATACTTGTTTTCCAATTGTCGTGACAGTGTAACGACAATCTGCTTTCCATAATCTGCTCGTTTATTTTGCAGTATTTCCTTATTGATGCGGTTACCGATATTCCAAAAAAGCATAGTAAGGGTGCTATTGGCTTGCGAAACTACCTGCTGCTGGCTTTGCTCAATGAGTTGGGAAAGCTCGGTAAGCAGGTCTTGTTCGGGAGGTATGATGTCTGTATTTTGATTTTTTTCTGCCATATAGACTAAATTATGCTTATTTTTTTAAAGGGTGACACGTACCTGCAATAATTATTTCTTCAAAAATCAAGGCTTTTAGCTTTTTTCGATTTGGCATAACATAGTTCTTCAAAATCGGGTTCAGATAGACCTGTTTTCTAAAAACTTCTTCACCGTTAATCCCTTGTCTTTTTGTACCCTTCATGCCGATACCCAAAATGGATATACCCGTGTACGCAGTTGCGCCCAGGCCCGGGCAATTGAAAACGAATGTTACGTAGCCATAGCCGGCAGTGTAGGCAACCTGCCCAAAGTCCACAACATGGATATATAATACGCACAATCAGCGGTTTTCACCCCTTCCGATTTTTCCTTTCCAACCAATGGAATCAAAGCAGAGGCAACGCCAAATACCGAAACAACACTCATAGCTGATGTTGATGTTGACCTGCTAAAAGAACTCCACTGTTTTGGTGCAGTGAGGAACCTGAAGGATAGGAGGGCGGATATTTATAAGATTGTGAATAGAAGTAAACGATAACGATTGCACAACCGTCATTGCGAGGAGGAGGCACGACGACGAAGCAATCTGCTAATGATGTTGCGCATGGCTTTACATCAGCAAGGCTTAAATCATTTCAGTTGAAAACTTAACGCTATCATCATGCCGATTGCTTCTTTAATCAAATTAATCTGCGTTTAGCTGGTTATGCTTTGCATTGTACATTAACAGATACCCTCTTTTGTTGGGCTCACTTAAAAAGGAACGGTTCACCAGGGTTTCCATAAGCGGATGTTTTGCTAAAAAGGGATTCAACAATTTTTCAACCCTGCCTTCCGCTACACCTATTCTTTTAGCGAATACTAAAAAGTCAGTTTTAGAAGGATGGCCACTTTTTTTGTATTGCTCACTTTTGAAGCCATCAGCAAATAATCCTTTTTCCAGTGCAAAATCGGAGTCATCCATATGCAGTTTTGTATTGACCAAATCATAAGCAGGACTCAGTAAGTAATCGCCTTTAGTTGATTCCAGCAGTGAAAAATTTTTTAAGTGTGCATCGCCATTTGAAAACAGGAAATTGAAAGCCACCAACGAAAAATATTTCTCTATTTCTACCCGCCATGCCGGAACATATTTTTGTATCAGCAGTCCCGCTTCTTCATAGCTGCATTCGTATTTTTCATTGGAGTGCAAAGTTGTTTTGCCTGCCAGCGATGCAAAATCCTCTTGTCCCCATTTCGATTTTTCTTTTACATCTTTTACATCAAATCGCCTGGTGATATAGGCTGGTTCGCCTCCTTTAAAAAAGATCAGCCCATTGTCTGCCGTTTTTATCCCGTAAACCTGGGTAGCAATTTGCATGGTCAGGTGTTCATTGGCAGGAACTTCTCCCCTTTTTTTAAGCAGTGAAGGAACAGGTTTTAGAATATGTGTGCCCTGTTCTCCATCATGTGTCAGTCGCAGTACATTTTTATCCAGCACCATGCTGATCTTGGTTTGAAAACCTGAAAACGAAATCCTTTTCATGTTTTCCAGAAATTCAGCCAGCGTATCTTCATCCTTTTGTGGGGAAGGCATACCCAGCACATGGCTAACTGATTTACCATAAAACAACCTGCGGAGGCAAGAAGGGCTGTATGTTTCAAAACCTGCTGCCAGGGTGCCGGGACAATATTTTATTACCGGTAAACTCATTTGTTATCTATTTTTCTTACCGTGACGTTTCCGATAGTATCGGCAGTGGCTGTTGACATCAGTAATCCAAACTGGTCGCTCTCATCAATTTTCAAAAGGCGGCTTTGTACTTTTTTGTTTTCCCCTTCTGCTATCATATTGCTGAAGAACGGAAACAAAACCTCGCTGCTGTATTCCTTTTTAATTTTCGGCAGCGTTAAACTAATCGCTTGTGTGGTGGAATCGTTAAAATAAGCGTCGTCATATTTAAACACATAATGCTGACGATTTTCTTCTGTCAGTGTTCCGGCTAGTGTTCCGTTGCGGTATATTTCCATGTCTCTCATTTACTCAATTGCTCTTTTTAATTTCAAGGGTCAATTCCATTCCTAAAATTTCCGCCAGCTTGTTCAACACCTCCAATGAAGGGTTACCTTGCCCCCGTTCCAGTTTATACAAAGTATTAGTGCTCACTTTTGCCAGTTCGGCTAAGTGCGGCTGAGTGATGCTCAACTCTTTTCTTCTGCTTTTGATGGTTTCTCCAAATTGCCTGACTAACATTATAGTGTGATTCTTTGGGTAAATGTAGAGATAGGATTTCATTTAAGCAATTAAAATCACAGTATGGTGTGATTTTAAAAAGGTTAAACCATATAAGCAATTGCGCCCCAGGCACGGGTAATTGAAAACGAATGTTATACCATTTTGAAATTATAATAGTCTAATCTTGTTTTGGTATAATGCCGATAACGAAACCTCGGTACAAGTTGTGATGGCCGTTTAGACCAATGCAATTGGACTATTACGGACATCCAATCGGTATTACGTAGCCGTAACCGGCAGCGTATGCAACCTGCCTAAGGTCCACAACATGGATATATAATACGCACAATCAGCGGTGTTCACCCCTTCTGATTCTTCCTTTCCAACCAATGGAATCAAAGTAGAAGCAACCCCAAACACCGAAACAACATTGATTGCTGATGTTGATGTTGACCTGCTAAAAGAACTCAACAATTTTAGGGCTGTGAGGAACCTGAAGGATAGGAGGGCGGATATTTATAAGATTGTGAATAGGGGTAGGAGGTGAGGGCGTTAAAGTCATATCGTTGTTGATATTCTGTACTTAAGATTTGGTACAGGCTGATAATAATTGTTGCAAGTTGCCCTAGCAGCATGCTGACCGTATTTCTTTAATCTGGGAGAATTAATTTTCTATGCATAAATGTAATCCAACTAGAACTCCTTCATATTAAAGAAATGGACGGGTAAAATTTTTCTCTTTTATTTAGTATTAAGAACATCAAAAGTGTACTTTTGTCAAAATTTGACAAGTCTTCATCATGCAAAATTGGAATTCAAAGTCTGAATTGGGGCAATACCTCAGAGAGTTACGGAATCAGAGAAATGAGACACTCCACCAAGTGTCAAAGGGTGCCGATATTGATTCTCCTATGCTTAGTAAAATTGAACGAGGGGAACGCTTGCCCACAGTTGAACAGTTGAAAAGGTTGGCAACGTTTTACAACGTGCCAGAAAAAACTTTGAACGTTAAGCACACCGCAGAAAAAATTTTGAAAGAGTATGGCATTAACGAAACTACTTACGATGCTATTCAACTTGTCAATGAACAAATAGCACCTTATATCACAAAGTCAAAAGGGAAGAAATTGTGAAACAGAAAATTAAAAATCTTATTGCATATTTCATTGGAAATTTAAGTCCGTTGGAAAAGAAAATTCCTGTGCAGGATTTGAGCATCTTTTTTTCTGTGATGATTGCGACTTTCACTTTGAGAAAGAAGCAAAATAAGACGTACACAGTTGAGGTTTGTTATGCTGATTATTATTCTGAATTCAAAACAGAAATTGAACTTGTCAAACAAAGATTCCCCGAGTTGATTAAAATTTTTCTTTTAACTGAATCTCAACTAAAAGGCGAGCTTGTTTCTTCTGTCTTTGAAAAATTGAAAATTACTTTTGAAAAAACGGATGATGATGTTGATGATATTATTTCTTGGTCTTACCAATTCTTAAAAAAGGATTTAGAGAAATCTGCTTTCAAGAGAATCGGAAAAGACAATGCAAAAATTGAAGATTCAGATTTGCTTTTCACTACTCAATTTTTCACTGATAAATATATGGTGAAATATTTAGTGAATGAATCTTTGTCTGGATTTGATAAAAGGAATATTCAAAAAGTAGTTGTTATTGATTCCGCCTCTGGTGGTGGTAATTTCTTGAACTATTCTTTTGAACGCCTATATGAACTTTACAAAAAGTCAAAACCAAATTGGTCAAACCAAAAGATTGTTGACACGATATTAAATAGTTCAATTGTCGGTTACGATTTGGATTCAAACCTTTCTAAAATTGCTTCGATGTCTTTGTTTGTGAAAGCTTGCGGTTATGCAGTTCCAAACAAATCAACCACGATTAAAATTTTCGGTGGGGTGGCAAATGACAAATTGGGGTTCTTAAATACTTATGTTACCTCAAACTCAATTGGTAGAACAACTTTCAAAACTCAATTAGAGAAACTCAATAAAGAGAAAAAAATAAAAGTGTTTGTTACAAATCCTCCGTTCATGGGTAAACGGGATATGGACACCTCACTGAAAGAGTATTTGCTTGCAAACTATCCCGAAAGCAAAGGAGATTTGTGTGTTTCATTCATTCAGCGAACTTTTCAGTTAATGGGTGATAAAGATGTGTTAGGTGTTGTGTCGCAAAACAACTGGATGTATTTGTCCTCACTTAAAGATTTCAGAAAAATATTTTTAGCAAAGCAAACTTTAAAAGAGTGCATTGATTTAGGCAGCAATGCTTTTGAAGACATTAATGGAGAGAAAACAAATGTTGCTTTGTGTGTTATCGGAAACTCTGAAATAACAACTACAAGGTTCTACAATTTGAAATTCAAAAATATTGCGGAGAAAAAAAGTTTAGTAACAACCAAAAATATTTCTACTGAACTGACTTTTGAGTTGAATCAAAATCAGTTTTTGAAAAACAGTCATCTCGAATTCAACTATCAATTGGAACATCGGTTTGATAATATTCAAGGGCTTCAACTTTACTCTGAGTTTGCAAATCCGATGCAGGGAACTTCAACGGGAAATAATACTGAGTTTGTAAAATTTGCTTGGGAAGTAAACGGAAGTCCTGATTGGAAATTAGTTAGCAAAGGCGGGGGTTTCAGCAAATGGGCTGGCTTGAATTATTACAAAGTTCATTGGGGTAAGAATGCAGAAATCATAAGAGCAAATAAGGGAAGTGCATTAAGAAACATTGATAGGATTTCTACAACTCAACTTGTTTATAGTGATACAGGAACTTTGGGTTTGAATGTAAGAGTGCTGAAAGAGAATCAAGTTTTCATTGCATCAGGTCCAGGTATTCAAGTTTTGAAAGGAGATAAGTATGCCCACCTTGCCTTCTTGAATTCAAAGATTGCAACTTTCCTGTTGAAACTTATCAATCCGAAATTTACAATAAGTGCAGGTTACATTTCTAAAATTCCAGTTGCACAAAATATTTTGGATTCCCAATTCATTGCAGAGAAAAGTAAAGAATGCCTTGAATTGAAAGAGAAATATTTGCAGAAGAAATTGCCAAACTTTGAATTTCAACACTTCAATTATTCATCAATTAAAAATCTTAATTCGTTTCTTGAAAAGTTAATCATTGAAGATATTAAAAGTGATTATCAACGACTTTTCTTAGAATCAAAAATTGAACTTGAAATCAGGAAGCAATATAATTTCAATTCAAAAGAGTTGAACGAAGTGAAAAGTGTTGTTGGTGAATCGCCTTTCTTCAACAAGAAAAAGTATTTGAAAATCAATTCAGAACAGTTGGATTTGCTTTTGTCTGCAAACATTGATTTGAATTGCTTGTCAACAAGCAGGGCAATCAATGGTTATTCAGTTGGGAGCGAAAGTGTGTTTGAAGATTTGTCTTACAAACTTGATGTAAATCCAAAACCGCTTTTTGATTTTATCAAAACGAGTGTTTCTGAGTTCAAAATCACAAAGGCAAAATATTTCAATGACTTGTTGCACAAAATTATTTTGAATGAGTTGGGTGTAAAGCAAATTTCAATTTACAAGTTTGAGGTTTTTGATTTGTCAAAGTTGATTGAATCAATAAAGTCAAAATATATTTTCCTGAATGAGCAAAGGGATTTAACCGAACGAATTATTTCAATTCTTCAAGTTCACCACAAGAGTAGTTTCTTCAACAAACCTTTGGTTTCTTATACCAATGAATCTTTAACAGTCGGACAAGATCACAATGGATAAGGCGTTAGAGATATACGGCTACATTCTGAAAGAACATCTTTCTGCGTGCTTTGCAAATCAGCAAAACATCAATCCTGTTAAACTCAACAAAGAAAGATTTAAGGTAAAAGCAGTTTTTACTGCTTCAATTATTTTCTTAAAGAACAATTCCAAAAGAGAAGATTGCAAAATTGTTTCTTCAACTAATCACTGGCTTAAAAATTCATTCGCTGCTGAAAATTTATTTTCATTAATCATTGATAATGCAAGTAAAGTATTAACAAAGTTAGTTGATGATAACCTCTGCAATTTGATAGGCGTTGAATCAATTGATGTCCCTACGCTTTACGAAACGCTGTTGGGTATTGAAACTGGGAATGAAAGTAACGGAACGGAAATTTCAACGGCAAAGAATTACAGAAACAAGTTAGGTAGCTACTACACGCCTGCAAACTTTGCAAAGTCAGTTACTGGAAAAACTATTGATACTTTTTTTGAACTGAATTTTGGAAGTGTTGGCAAAGAATTACTGAAAGAAATTACTTCAATAACTTTTGCTGACTTCTCCTGTGGTGGTGGCAATTTTATGATTGCCGTAATTGAATACTTTGAAATTCTGTTTGCAAAATGGAATATTGAAGAAGAAAGCAAATTGGAGTTGCTGAAAGCAATTGCTTTTAATATTTCTGCCTTTGATGTGGATTGCTTGGCATTGGAAGTTGCAAAACTGAATTTGCTTTTGAAGATTAAGCAACCGTCACTCTACAAATCACTGAATGAAAAATTCATTCATGCAAACTTTTTATTGCAGTCTGATTTTGCAATTGATGAATCAAAAAAAGTTGAAATTTTTTCAAGTGGATTTATTTACCATGAGCAACTCAGTTTGAGCAAAGACAAACTAAAAAACTATGATGTTGTTTTAGGAAATCCGCCTTGGGAGAAAGTAAGGTTTGAGGAAAAAAAGTTTTATGCTCTCTACTCAAATGCAATTGCTGATAATCATTTCAAGTCAAGTAGAACAAATGAGATTGCAGAAACAGAATTGAACAATGTTCAATTAGCTGAATATTCAAAAGAGTTCAAACTTGAAATTGAAAAAGCTAAATCGGATTTAAAGAAGAATTCTTTTTTTACTTTGTCAAACAATGGTGAGTTGAACACTTATGCTTTGTTTACTGATGCTGCTGTGAAGTTGAAAACGAAAAGAGGTGTTGTTGGTTTGGTTTTGAAAAGTGCAATCGTAACAAGCCAAGTGAATCAAAATCTTTTCAAGTATCTGACAAAGAAAAATTTTGTTGTTGCGATTTATGATTTCATCAACCGCAAAAAGATTTTCAATATTGACAGCAGAGAACGGTTTTGCTTTTTGTTATTGGGTAATTCCACGAGTAAAAAGTTTCATGTTTCAATGAACCTCAGCGAAGTTTCAGAAATTGAAAAAGCCAAATCAGAAATTGAATTGTCTTGCGAAAGTTTGAAGTTGCTAAATCCATTTACTGGAATGCTTCCAAACTTCTCAAACAAAAGAGAAGCGGATTTTCTTTTAAGAGTTTCTTACGACTTTCCATTTTTCAAAAATGTTTATGAGAATGTGAGATTCGGAAGAATCGTTCATTTTACAAGTCATGCGGAGTTTATCACAAAGAAAAAATCAGAAGATAATGTTCCGATTTATGAAGGAAAATTCTTCAATCAGTTTGACGGAAAGTTTTCAGGATTCAATAGAGTAGCAGATGAATTGAGATACGGCAATAAATCTTCTTCTGTCAATATTGATGAAGCAAAAAAAGAGATTGCAAATTATTTTCCTGAATCAAGATTTTTTATTAATGCTAAAAAGTGGATTCAACTTTCAAAAAATCATTCTGAAAAATTTATGTTGGCTTGGAGAAGTTTAACTTCTGCCACTAATACAAGAACCTGCATTGCAACCGTGTTACCTTTTATCCCTGCATCACAATCTGTTCAGTTCTTAACTACAAATCAAAATGACTTGCTTTATTTGTCAGGGCTTTTTAATTCAGTGGTGTTTGATTTTATCTTGAAGAAAAAACTGAGTGGGATTGATTTAACTCAGTCGGTAATAAATCAAATGCCCGTTCCTAAAATTGAGCAAACCACAAGCAAAATCAATTTTAATGGTGGCGAAGCCACCATTAAACATCATATTTCTTTGCTTGTGTTTTCTCTTTTAAGAAATGATGTTCGTTTGAATTCTCTTTTTGAGAATTTGGAATTGTCAAATGAAATCAGAAGCGAAAACAAATTTGAAACTGTTAGAAAGATTGATTTGCTTTTTATGGCTCTTTTCAAGTTGACTGATTCAGAAGTCGAAATGGTGCTTTCTGAATTCAGTAGGCAATATTCAAAATCGGATTTGGGTTGGTTTAAAAATGAATTGCAAATCTTACTCCGCAATTATTCCGTAAGCCCTGCCGTTCCCACTGCCGCCTTTAGCCCAATCGGATGAATTTTCAATTAGTCTTTGCATTTCATCTTGCTCTAAAATTTCAAGTCTGAAATTGGTGTCATCAACTCTTGTAAACAAAAGAATCTTGTTTTGAAAGCCACCGTTTTCGCCAAGACTTGGCTTTGAGAAAATCGTAATTTTTTCTTCGTCTGCTGTCGCTCCATTTAAACGAATTCTCCAGTTACTATTTCCTTCTGCATAGAAGACACGATTTGATATGTAGGTCTTATCGCCAAAAATTACATTAATATCTTTTGTGTCGTTTGTATTTTCAGGGTCTAAACCAAAGTAGCTTACGCTACCAAACTTATTTACCCCGTCTAACTTTCCTTTTTTGGAAAGGTCTAGAATATTTCTTGAACCGCCTGTCATTAGTCCAGTTTCAATCCACATCGAACCTGCTGCAAGTTCTGTTGTTTCATCAACAACATTTACTTCGTTCGTTTCTTCTTCAGCAATCAGCTCTTTCTTAACAACTGTCTTTCTGAAGCCTTTTGGTGGTCGTTTCGCTTTGACTTTACCAAATAGTTCAAGAAGTCTTGTATTTACTTTGGTTTCCTTTTGACCAAACTCTTTATTTATTTTATTGCTTTTGGCTCTGCTTGCTGCTTCTGGTAAAACAACATTGCTTTCAATAAGAATTTCTAAAACTTCCTGTGTGAGAAGTTGGCAGCTTGGATGCTCTTGATTTATTATTGCGTTAAAGTGGTCGTAAATGTCAGCTAAGAACTCACTGCCGTTTTCATCATCACTTTCAAAGTCAACGCAAACAGACGCTTCTATGTTTTGAAATAAACCGCTTTCTGTCAGGTTGGAAGAACCGATTATTGCTCTTGTTGTTTCATCGCCTTCAAAAGCGTAAATCTTTGGATGGTAAATGATGTTGTTTGGTGAGTAAACAACATATGACTCAATTTCGTTTTCAAGTAATTTCTCTAAAGCTTCCTTTGAAGTAGCGTTTAAGTTTACACCCAAATACAATTTTACTTCTCCACCCGCTTCTTTGAAAGCAAGCATTTCATCAATAATATTTTTAAGTCCACCTGTGCTTACAAAAGCAACAAAGGCATTGAAAGAACTATAGTTTTCGCTTTCTAATGAATCAATAATAAAATTCCCTGCAGTTATATCACTTTCAGGGTCTAAACCTTGTCCTATAAATTTTAGGGTCATTATGGTTATTTTACAGAAGTACGGCTTAACGATTTTTTATATTAGTATCTGAATTTTGTCCATAAGCTTTGCCTTGCAACTTGTCAAGGGTTTTGGTAGCATAGCAATGAAAGCTAGATTATTTTCAAACATACACAAAAAATTAATTGTAATTCAATAACTTTTACCGAGTGCCAAAACCCTATAAAATAAAAAAAGTGACACCCATAGGCATCACTTACATCATTTGAATTTAGCCATCTTAAAAGACAACAACTTCTACCTCCCGAAAAACATTTTTATGCCTGTACAAAATCCAGGCTTTGAAAAAAATGAAGGTTTTCCATATTAATTAGCAGCGTTTTTTAGTTCTTGTTTTATAAAGTCTTCGAGTTGTTCTTTTGCAGGCAGCATTAGTTGGTATTTCTTTACAAACAGTTGCTGGTCCATGCCTGCTGTTGCATATTCTACCAGTGTGTCATTTTTATTTGTGACCAGCAAGATACCAACAGGCGGGTTGTCGGTGGGCTGCATTACTTCGGCTTTGTAGTAATTGAGGTAGGTGTTTAGTTGCCCTGCATTGTTGTGTGTGAATGCTTCTATTTTGAGGTCTATCAATACATGGCACTTGAGAATGCGATGATAAAATACAAGGTCAATGAAGAAGTATTCGTCTCCAATCAAAATTCTTTGTTGTCTTGCTTCAAAGCAAAATCCTCTGCCCAGTTCTACAATAAATTGTTGAAGGTGGTCTAAGATGGCTGTCTCTAGTTGTTTTTCTTCAACTGCAAGGTGTGTAGGCAGTCCAAGAAATTCGAAAGTGTAAAAGTCTTTTACAATATGCTCAGGTAATATTACTTCTGCTCCTGCCTGCACCATTTTAGATAATAGTTCCGGCTTTTTACTGATAGCGCTCCTTTCATAATACAAAGTATTTATCTGTCGCTTCAATTCTCTTACACTCCAATTTCCTTTTATACTTTCCAACTCGTAAAAAGTTCTTTTAAAGTTGTCTTCTATAGGTAATAACTGCAGAAAGTGTGTAAAGGACAAGTTGCTGATCAGCCTTTCTGTCGGGATGCTTATTTCATTTTCTGTTATTACCGTTCCTGGCAATTCGCCAATCAGTGATTGGCTAATGTTAAGCTGTTTAAATTGGTCAATCAGTGATTGGCCAATTTGCGGATAAACCCTGTAGAACTGTCGAAAATATTTCAAGTTAGCAGGTGAAAAGCTTTTTGAGTTTAGTTTCGCTGAAAGAGAATCAATGAGGCGTTCTCCATATTCGGCCCTATCATCACCATTTTGTTCATACACCGCAATATACCACCCAATTAGCCAGTTGCGACTGGTAAGTAGCCTATTAATTGCCTTACCAGTTTCTAATTTAGTGCCGGTATCAACTTGTCGTATGACTTTAATTAACTCTGCAAACCTCATAGAACTGTCTTTAAGTTAACGACTAAAGATATTTAGAAATTGAAATAAAATCTTCGATATTCTTTACATTTTTGTAACCTCCTGGAAAGATGGGTATATGAAATGTTTAGAACAACCGCTTTAAAATGTTCAAGGTCAAGATTTTCGTTCGGCTTATCTGATTGTTGGGTTGGCAACCCAATAATATTCTTATAGGTTGCCGGGGTCGGGTTGATCGTTGGCATACAAATCCTAACTAAGCTTTTTTTTGGCGACCCTTTATAAATGAGATTCGATTTAGAATTCTTGCTTATTTTCAAATACTATTCTATATTTCAAAAGCCATTTTTACTTAATTTTTTTTCATGAAAATAGCTACTTACAACGTTAATGGAGTGAATGGCAGGCTGCCTGTGCTATTGTGGTGGCAATACGAAGCTATACCCATTGCGCTTTGGTTTATACGAGTCCTGAAGATAATTGGTAATGAAGATTGCAGAAAGGCGAAAAAAAGCAATTCTATTTTCCCCCTAACCAAAACCCCAGTGTAATTTGTCCCGGAACGGTTACTTGTGTTTGATTACCTTCCCTTATGATGCCCGAAGACAAATCGGAATAACGGGTATTGCCGGAAATAACTCCAAGCCCAAAGTTTATATCCAGACTAAAATGACTTTTATAATTGCGCTGCAAACCGTACAAAGCCCCAAACATGTATACAGGTCTGCGGGTGGCATTTTCAAAAGCTCTGCTTCCCACAGGCATTTTTGAAAAGTAAACCTGTGCAAATGGCCCTATATAATTCATTGTATTTCGTTCTGTCACTTTTCCTAAATCTTGCCGGCGGTCATGGTTGCAATAGTAACGATAAGACAACATAATGGTAGGGTCAAAATAATAGTTGGTTTGCACGTTTCCGCTACTATTTTTTGAGTAAGAATAAACATTGTACAAGGCATAAGCCTGAAGCGTTTGAAACTTACCTAAGGCCTTTTCGTATGAGAAACCGGGCATCAAAAGGGTGATTTTAGGAATGTCAATTACGCTTGTGGGTTGTCTTTGTTGTGCTTCTTCCTTTTCCTTCCTTCTCTGTGCTTCGTAACGTTGTCTGTTTTGTGCTTTGAGCTCTGTGTTAATCTGAAAACAAAAAACAATAGCCACTGTAATAAGCATTAATCTCATAATTTGATTTTTCGATTGTAGAAGAAAAAATAATTGTAATAGCAAATAAATGAAATTTAAAACACTTGCAAATCATTTTCCTACCCCCAACGGCAATAATACCCTACCTTCCTTCAAACCCACCACATGTCCAATCCTTTTGATTTGTTGATTGATACTTTTCTTTTGGATAAAATTGGGATTGACCCGGCGTTTATGACCATGGCTTTGAGTAAGGGTTTGCAACAGCATATTGTACAATTGCAACAGAATGGCAATATGACGGCGGCAGGTATTGGTAATGCAGACCACAAAGATGAAAACCAAACCATGCGAAGCGATAAAATATATTGGTTAGACAAAAGCCACGACAATATTTTTGAACAGGAATTTTTGCACCTGATTGAAAACTTTATTGAATACCTTAACCGCACTTGCTATACCGGCATAAATGGCTATGAGTTTCACTACGCAGTGTACGAATCGGGTACTTATTACAAACGCCACCGTGATCAGTTTAAAAGCGAAAACCACAGAAAGTATTCACTTATCAACTATCTTAATGAAGATTGGCTGCAGGAAGATGGTGGTCAGTTACGGGTTTTTCAGGAAGAAGGAATTCAACACATTTTACCCCAATCTCAAACCGCAGTCTTCTTCAAAAGCGATGAAATGGAGCATGAAGTAACACTTTCTAACCGTTCGAGAATGAGCATTACGGGGTGGTTGAAGAGGGTTTAGAGAGGGTTTAGGGTTGAAAAGGGTTTAGGGTTTAGAGTTTAGTGTTTAATTCGAAAAGTTTAAGAGGTTTAAAGGGTTCAAAAGATTCAAGATGTTTAAAAGGTTCAAAGGGTTATTTCTATTCCTGTCTAAAATCTAGTATCTAATATCTAACATCTAACATCTAATTGTCGTATAGCAGTACATAGGTTACACTTTTCGCTTACCGTTAAGAACAACCGAATTTTATGGTTGCCCTTAAGGGCGGTTAAGGCTCACTATTGTAGCATAACATAGGTTACACTTTATATATTTTTAGTTCTTTGAC
>JANPGE010000025.1:0-4396 GCA_031423805.1 Segetibacter sp.
TGCAGGAGTAGCGTCTCTTCGGGTTCTTTCCACTTTTAAAGCATTTAATCCCTCAACTCCACGTTGTTCTTCAAACTGAATAAATCTGTCTAACTCTGTAGTAGTAAGTTTGTCTTTTGTATATTCATCACGGTTGAGGTCAAGTGGTTTAAAGCTATAGTTTTTATAAATGAAAGGTGTAATAGTAACGTCTTCATTGAGACCATTTATCCGTCTTTCTACAACATTTTCCAGCTTCCAGGATTTCTTAGCAGTATCCCATCGTAGCATATCTGCACGCAGATTATAATCTACTTTATTACCTTTTATATGTTGCACAAAAAAACCTGTTCCTGTTTTAGAAGCTGTATCATAATTAATCCCTGCATAAGTATCGGGTTCTATCTGTAAGTATAAAGGGCTACGGTTGGCCACCAAAGGATTGTAAGTACTGTTTCTATCAATATAATTGGCCTGAAAGCTAACTCTAATGGCATTGGCTTTGGGTATTACATAACGATTACCTAACCAAAGTATTGTCGCTAAAATTACTCCCGTTATCAGGAATGGCCTTAGAAATCGGTTGAAACTTGTACCACTGGCAAGTATTGCAACAATTTCTGTACGACCTGCCATTTTGCTGGTAAAAAATATTGTGGCCAAAAAAACAAAAAGTGGAAAAAGCAGGGCGAGAATATGTGGAATAAAACCAAAATAATACTGTTTTATTATTTGCCAAAAAGTAAGACCGGATTTTACAAAATCATCTGTTTTTTCACTAATATCAATGACAACACTTATAAAAGTAAATAAGAAAAGTGAATAGAAAAATGTAATCAGTAGATTCTTTATTATGTACCAGTCTATTTTTTTCATGCTGTTAAGCAAAGATAACGGGTAAAGGAAGAGAAATTTGAAATATGAAAAATGTGAAAATTATCTATTTGCAATTTTTATCATTTCCCCAAAAAGAGGATTTCTATAAAGTATAAATCATATTAAGAAAATTAACTAAAAACTATTGCTTTTTAAATCAGCATTCCGGATAACGGAAAGAAAGGCTGCCCATTTAGGACAGCCCGATCGTAAAATTGAGTTTATTTTATTTTAAAATTTATTCACCATTTGTGTCTGTATTGATTTAATGGTTTGCAATTTTACAACATAAGAACCCGGTGCAAGTGCACTCACATCCAATTGAACGGTCTGCTCGGTACTATTTAAAATAACGGGTTGCATTTTTACTATTCTGCCAGCAATATCAAGTACATCAATTCTCGCCATTTCAATCTGATTGCTATTGGCTTTTACAGTAAGCGTATTATGTACAGGGTTTGGATAAACTACAAAAAATGCTTCACCCTTAACAGAACGATCAACAGGTTTCAATTCTGAAAATGAATTAACCCCACGTGCAGACTTAATAGCCAACCTGTAATAGCCAAGCCCATTTACCGGAGACAAATCCTCTACTGCATAAGTAACCTGATTGCCACCTTTTGATTTTGCTTTTTCAAATCCAATGGTAATAAAATTTCTTCCGTCAACGGAACGTTGTATTTCATACGCATCATTTATAGGTTCATTGGCGGCTGTCCATTTCAAAATTACCCTGTCTGGTTCGTTGATAGTAAAGAATGAAGTAACAAATGCCTGCCTTGAAGATGCATCGTCTCGTGTGTACCAAATAGGAGAAGTTATTATTCTTGCACCATTGCTCTGAGTTATATCAAGAAAATAATAACCGCTTGCAAGATTTGCCAATGCGGTATGCGTATAAGTCAAAGAACTTGCAGTTGTAGATGTTAGCATATTTGGTGTAGTTCCGCTACCAGGCACACCCCACATTATTTTTATAGAAGTAACAGGACTACTTGTGTTAGTGGTTACATTAATCACCGGGGCACCGGGTTTGGTTATAATGCTTCCCATTGTATTGGTTGCATTGATTGTAAACCCAATTCTTGCATTACAATCTTCAGTTGCATAAAAACGCATTTTCCTCATTGCATCAAGTATGTTACTCTCACTCAATGAAGTAGCCATAACTGCAAGCCTTGATTTAGCTGTTTTACCAAAAGTAAAGTTGTGGTTATCATGATCAACAGTAGGACCCAAATGATAACCCTTGGCCAGCATGTTTTTGTAGAATGCATAAGTAGCTAATGTTGATGGGTTGGTGTAAGTTGTATCAACTGAAAATGCAGGGCCGCTTTCTACTGCTGATCCTACAATTGCATCATCGGCTTTAGAATTGAAAGCAACATGCAATATATCGTTGTAATCATAATTGTCCGGGTGTGCAAGAGTAGCAAATGCATTGTTGCCATGACGGTTAATTATATCAAACAAACCACCTGTCGGTAAATATGTACTTTTTGCAACGTTTACCTGATAATTGCCGGCTTCCCAACCTACTAAAGAATCCATGCCATATACTATTACATGTCCTGCATGGTCACCTGCTGTACCCTGGGTGCCAATGATGCCCCACTCCTGTCCGTGCAGTGCTATAAAATTGCTGGTAGTAGCTGCAGTTGCCTGCGTAATGCCTGGTTGCCAGTTGGCAAGTTGCATACCTGCACCCGCATGATTGTGTTCGCTAATACCAAGAAAATCCATGCACAAGGCAGTTTTTGCAAAATTATAATCGTGGGCAGGGGTTTTACTGGGGTCATCGCTATTACCATCTGAATAGCTACTGTGTGAGTGAAGGTTACCAAAATAATAACTCAACGTAGCAGGGTCTGTTGCCCTGCTTCCTGTTAATGCGAACGTTTTATAAGCAGGTGCATTTGTACAGTTCGTATTATTATAACTAAATACAAAGAAATAGTAAGTTGTATTAGATGCAAGGCTTGTCAGATTAATAGACACTGCTGTTCCTGCACTAACTACAGTACCACCGCCAACTGCACTACCTAAAGCATATGTGCTACCATCTACGGGGTTCGCACTTAATGCACTGTTGGTGCTTCTAACTACAACATAACCATCCAAGCCACCGGCTCCTGTGAACGATACATTCATTGTAGTACTTGTAACTGCTGAAAACGCCATTGCGGTAGCATTATTCGTTGGCGCAACACATGGTGGATATGGTGTTGCCTGACTTGCAGTCAATGGATTTGTAGTCAAATACTTTGGCCCGCCCAGACAACTACTATTGTTATAAGAAAATGCGAAGTAGTAATAACTGGTATTGGAATTTAAACCTGTACTTGTAAAAGAAACAGATGCATCAGTACTTACTATAGTTCCGCCCCCTAATGTACTTCCCACAGTATAAGTTGTAGCATCAACCGGGTTTCCACTTAAAGTATTACTGTTGCTCCTTACAACAACATATCCATCTGCACCTGATGCAGCAGTAAACGAAACATTCATTGAGATGCTTGTAATTGAAGAAAAAGCAAATGCTGTTGGCTGAGCACCTGGGGTTACACATGAAGGATATGGCGTTGCCTGATTTGCAGTCAGGGGACTTGCCGTCAAATATTTTGGTCCATTTGTGCAATTTGTATTGTTATAGGAAAATGCAAAGAAATAGTAGTTGGTGTTTGAACTCAATCCAGCATTTGCAAATGAAACAGACGCATCATTGCTCACTACCGTTCCACCTCCTAATGTACTTCCAACCGCATATGTAGTCGCATCAACAGGATTTGAACTTAAAGTACTGCTTGTGCTTCTAACCACAACATAACCATCAGCACCTGATGCAGCAGTAAATGAAACATTCATTGAGTTGCTTGCAATAGAAGAAAAAGCAAATGCTGTTGGTTGAGCACCTGGGGTTACACAAGGAGGATATGGTGTTGCCTGATTTGCAGTCAGGGGACTTGTAATCAAATATTTTGGGCCGTTGCTACAATTGCTGCTTTTGTAAGAAAATGCAAAGTAATAATAGATAGTATTGGAATTTAAGCCTGTATTAGTAAATGAAACAGCAGTTCCACTACTTACCACAGTTCCTCCTCCAAATGTGTTACCAACAGTGTAAGAGGTTCCATCTGTCGGGTTTGCACTTAAAGTGTTGCTGGTGCTTCTTACAACAACATATCCATCTGCTCCTGTAGTTGCCGTAAATGAAACATTCATAGAATTACTGGTAACAGAAGAAAAAACAAATGCTATTGGTTGAGCTGCAGGTGTTGAACAAAGTGGGGGTAACTGATATCCTAATCTTGGAGAAGTAGATACAGCAGCAGTTTGCACTGCACTTAAAGTTGTACTCGTCCATTCACTTAAAGTAAATGCAGCATTTGGTGAAGTAATGCCTGTACTACGTACATAACTAACATCAGTCGCATTAATGCCCTCTCCAAATTTATCTATGATAGTATTAGTGGCATCCAACAATGCAACTCCGTCATTGCCATTAAAGTTAATTACAGCATTTGCAGTCTCATTAGCA
>JANPGE010000026.1:0-2825 GCA_031423805.1 Segetibacter sp.
TAAAAATATATAAAGTGTAACCTATGTTATGCTACAATAGTGAGCCTTAACCGCCCTTAAGGGCAACCATAAAATTCGGTTGTTCTTAACGGTAAGCGAAAAGTGTAACCTATGTACTGCTATACGACATTTAGGGTTTAAAGTTTAATGTTTAGGGTTTAAGAGGTTCAATGTTTAGAAGAATATTACTTAAATTTAAAAAGCCTCCGATGAGTAATTGTATTCGAGGCTTTTGTTTTTTATTAATGTCACCAAACTTATAATTCATTTTTTTGTACCACGACTACTATGCTTCTTTTCGTATAGTGTCGACCTAAAGCAGTCGTGTAAATGTCGGTTACTCATGAGTCCACTTTATATTTAGGGTTTAATGTTTATTATTTACGATGATGTTATATTAAGGGGATTGACTAAACTCATAACTTTCAACAAACCCTAAACCCTCAACTCTATACTGATAACAAACCCTCCGTCGGCGAAGAGTACTATATCTTTTGCAAATCCCGAAATAGTTTGACTATCTTCATAAGAACTTTGTGTATCAAATAAGACCCTCATAAAACGGGAAAAATGCTTTTATGCTCTTATTAATATTTGTATAATAAAACATAACCTGTATGTCACCGATAAGAACACCGGGGGTATATGTAAAGGAAATTACTTCTTTACCTCCTTCTGTCGAAGAAGTAAAAACTTCAGTTCCTGCTTTTATTGGCTATACCGAAAAAGCAGCGGAATTGGCTGCTGATGACCTGCGTTTTATTCCCCATAAAATTACTTCTCTCATGGAGTATAAAAAATGGTATGGTGTTGCTGGAACCACAGCTGCTTTTATTTTATACCATTCTATGGAATTGTATTTCGCAAACGGGGGCGGAGATTGTTATATTGTAAGTATTGGCGGCTACAATAATAATCAGCAAATAGCTGAGTTTATCAAAGGATTAGATGCAATCAGTAAAATTGATGAACCTACATTATTGCTTTTTCCTGATGCCGTCAACCTGCCCGGCAACGATTTGTACGATGTGCAAAAAGCAGCATTGAATCAGGCAGCAAATCTTGGAGACCGTTTCTGCATTCTTGATTTAAAATTTGCAGATACAAATAATAAGCATGCTGATGTGGTAAGTGAATTCAGAAGAAATATAGGTAATGACCGCTTAAAATTTGGCGCTGCATACACACCCTATCTCAAAGTAACAATTGGTAGTTCAATAGTATTGCCCCCTTCAGCCGCTATTGCAGGGGTGTACTGTTCGGTTGACAATGCAAGGGGTGTTTGGAAAGCCCCTGCAAATGTTAGCCTAAACATGATTAATGAAGTAGCTTATACCATTGATAATAACGAACAGGACAATCTGAATGTTGATCTGAATGAAGGGAAATCAATTAACGCCATCCGCAAATTTACAGGCCATGGAATATTGATTTGGGGCGCAAGAACATTGGCAGGGAATGACAATGAATGGAGATATATTTCAGTACGGCGGTTTTTTATTATGGTGGAAGAATCAGTCAAAAAATCGTGCATGCCTTTTGTGTTTGAACCTAACATAGCTGCAACCTGGGTAAGAATGAAAGGCATGATTGAAAATTATCTTTTAGAAAAATGGCGGGAAGGTGCCCTGGCGGGAGCAAGACCTGAAGATGCTTTTTTTGTTCAAATTGGTTTGGGACAAACAATGACAGCACAAGATGTATTGGAAGGTAAAATAATAGTTCAAATAGGAATGGCAGCAGTAAGACCCGCAGAATTTATTATAATTAATTTCTCAATAAAAATGCAGGAAGGTTAAAGGGAAGTATTTCTACAGTTCGGCATTCAATGTTGCTGTTGTTACTCTTTAATTACTGGATCAAATATATGTTGTTTTTGTAAGTGGGGAAGGCGGATGTAATAGGTGGTGTTTTGCAAATATGTATCTCCTCCAGAGAATGAATACCAACAGAATTTAGGGTTGTAGCTACGCTTTCAGGGCTTTTATTATCGTCTCTGCAATTTCAGACAGGGTATCTAGCATTTAAAATCTAACGTCTGACTTGAAGTGATTTTAGACTCTATTTAAGTGATTACAGTTGCCCTTTCTACCCTTCATATCACCCCTTACTTCTTCGCATTTTTCCTTAGCTGCTGTAGCAGCGCCTTCATGTCTTTGGCTAACGGGGCTTCCAGGTTGTGGTGGTTGCCTTGTGCATCTGTAAACTTAAGTTGGTGGGAGTGGAGACCGATTCTGTTGAGTAGGGGCCTTTCATCAAATTCATCTTTGCTAAGTTTGAACTTTCTTTTGAAAGAAGAGAGTAAAATAGGCTGCCCATCGCCATAAAGCGGGTCGCAAACTATGGGGTGGCCGAGGTATTGGGCGTGTACCCGTATCTGATGGGTGCGGCCGGTATGTATCTGAAACTGTAAAAATGAATACATACCAAACTCTTCGAGCATTTTGTATTCGGTAACGGAGGGTTTGCCTTTTTTGTGGGGCATCATCAGCGTTGTTTTGCCGGGATGCTCCATAATAGGAATGTCGATAATGCCTTCTTTGTTCATCAGTATGCCATTTACCAGGCCGAGGTAGTATTTTTCTACATCGCGGCCTTCAAAGGCTTGTGATAGAAACTTGTGTGTGTCTTCGTCTTTGGCAAAAACAATGAGTCCGCTTGTGTCTTTATCAAGCCTGTGTACCGTAAATATCTTACCCAACTTTTCCTGCAATAATATTTTCAATGACGGGTCTTTACCCATACGATCAGGAATAGACAACAGCCCCGAGGGTTTATTAATAGCTATAAAATGCTCGTTTTCGTATATAGTTTCAAATTTCATT
>JANPGE010000027.1:0-34381 GCA_031423805.1 Segetibacter sp.
GAGCTCCCAACAACAAGCCATTGTACGCTTCGCATTGACAAAACAAAAAGAACAATAAAAATATTTTATAACAAGAAAGGTTATTAACAAAAACTTGAAAGTTGAGTGAAATCTGTCAACTAAAATCATGGAGCTTCAAACATTAAACCCTAAACATTCAACCCCAACCTCTCACCCCGGCATATCAAATTTATACCCCACACCCTTTACTGTAGTTATACAATCAATCCCCAGCTTCTGCCTGATTTTGCGGATGTGGACGTCTATCGTTCGGTCGCCCACTATCACTTCGGCACCCCATACTTGGCTTAGTATTTCGTTGCGCAGAAAAACCCTGCCTGGCTTGGCTGCAAGTAAATAAAGCAATTCAAATTCCTTTTTTGCAAGTATAATTTCTGTTCCGTTCAGGATTACTAAAAACTTTACAGGGTCTATAACCATGTTGCCCAGCCTGATTATTTTGCCATCTTCTTTTTGTAATCTGCGAAACACTGCATTTACCCGGCTTACCAATACTTTTGGGCTGATTGGTTTACTTACATAATCATCAGCACCGGTTTCTAATCCTTTTATCTGTGATGCTTCATCACTTAATGCAGTCAGAAAAATGATCAGCATATCGTTGTATTCCGGCTTAGAACGTAGAATCTGACAAACTTCTACTCCCGTCATTTTTGGCATCATTATATCCAGTAAAACCAGGTCGGGCTTAAACGTGGAAACCTTTTCCAGAGCCTCTATACCGTTTTTAGCAGTTTGAATATCATAACCTTCTTTTATAAGGTTGTACGACACTATTTCTAAAATATCGGGTTCATCATCTACTATTAAAACCTTTTTGAAGTTGGGCTCCATTTAACAATATGTTTACACAAAAATAATTTTATGTCCATAGCCAAAACACTTTATGGCATTATATTATTGTTAAGTCCAAATACTCCTTATCTTCAAAACAAAATCCTAAAAGGATGTGTAGGTTGTATAAGTTACTTTAATAAGCCCTTATTTTTGTTATCTATGCATAATATGTACAAATTTTTATTGCTATCAGTTTCATTAATTGTAGTTACACAGTCTTTTTCCCAGCCAAAGCCTGTTATTCCTTTGATGCGCAGAATTTTTCATGAAAATGTTGACCGTACTCAAAAATGGATTGATAAACTGGATAAAAAAGATGACAACGCATTCAATCCTACGTCAGATACTGAAGTCAACCTGCAAATAAATTATTCGCTGTATAACAAAGTTGATCAAATACAGGATGATCTTGAAGCTGATACCACATTAGATTCTAACGATAGAATAAAATTTCTTCGCGGCCTAAACGATGCTTTGGGTACTTTTGAAACACAATTCAAACAACGTCGCATTAAGGGGGAAAAATTACCAGAATTAGTTAATGGATTTAATGATGCAATGCAGCTGGATAAAAACGGATTGTCAATTGGACCAATAATAGAATCTTCGGATCTTGATATTGGTAATATTCTGGTAAAATGCTTTTCGTTTCAGAAGAATATAGGAATTGATAGTAGTAAAAACATTCTGACCCTAAAAACGATTACCAAATATCCCGGTAAAATAATGGCGATACTTAGGAACAATCCTAATGCAGATTTTGCTGATAGTTTGCTGAAAATAGTTGCACATACCCAACAGGAAGAGATATATACCTACGCACAAGCACCTAATTCTGAACTAGGAAAGAAAATTATTAGTATGGATGATCCTCTTGTTCAAACCATTGTCAAATTGGCAAAATTGAACGAAGGCCGTATATACTTTCCTTTTCTTGATAATTTGTACAGGGGTAGGGTAACTATGGAAGAAATTGACCAGCATAAGCAAGATGTATTTAAGTACTACCGATTGTTGGTAAATACACAAATAGACTATGCGGAAAGAGTGCGTAAAAGGGACACCCCTATGGCTATGGAAGCGCTTACGGATATGCTTAGGCAAAAAGCTTTGGATGAATTCATAAATATCATCAACGGCCTGCATGATTCACCTGATAATATCAGGATGAAGCAGGTTGAAACCCTTAACCCGCAGGAGTTGTACTACTTGTGTGTTATGGGCGAAAATGAAATATACACCAGTAGTTACCTCAAAGTATATGACCGTATTTTTCAACGTTTAAAGAATCCTCATGGAGATACTCTTTTGTTGTCGGTAAACTTTGACCATTTTAAAAAGTTTATAAAAATGGCAGCTAATTATAACAAGCTTGATGATTTTCTTAAGCGAATGAATAAGGGCAATGCAGAAATATTGATGCGCTCATTTGCCGCAGGACTGGATAAAACACGCAGTCTCGAAGATGCAGTTGATGTGGCTGATAGTTATGCAAGTATATCTGACCCTGCATTGCGTAAACTTATTTTGGAAGAAATTCAATCAAACATTACGCAGGAAAATAAAGAAACCAACAAGAGAGGTTATGCTATTTATGACTTGATGAATACCATATTTTTAAGTCTCGATACAACCAATAAAACAAACCTTTCAGAGAAATTTGGGATACCACCAATTTTCTCTGTAAACAATGCGGATTTACGTACAGAGAAAAATAAAATAATAATTCAGCAATTTTTTTATGGCGATCAGGATGGGGCATGGCAATATGCAAAATTCAAATCCTCATTCAGAATACCCAATTGGAAAATTACTGAAAAGCCTGAATGGTTAGAGGTTACCTCAACAAAAGGAACACCCATTACAATCTACAGTAATAAGGCGTTGGATGAAAAATTGGGCCTTGATGAGAAGGCCCAGCAAGACCTAAATGACTATCTCATAGAGCAGGAAGTTGATCCTACGATTATCATTCATCGTGGCCATAGTTACCATGTATCAAGTACCATTCAGCAATTGGTGCCTTTGGTAAAAATTGTATTGTTGGGTAGCTGTGGGGGATTTCAAAATGTAAACAGGGTATTGGGAATAAGTCCTTATGCACATATTATAGCAAGTAAGCAGGTAGGTAGCGGTAGCGTAAATGAACCGCTTATCATGGCCATAACAGAAACCTTGCGTCAGGGCAAAGACATCAATTGGCCGGAGATGTGGAAAGGCTTAAGTAAGTCATTAAAAGGAAACCCTTTGTTTGAGGATTATATTCCCCCTTATAAAAACCTTGGTGCATTATTTATAATGGCTTACAATAGAGTAATGATGGAGGGAGCAGGGTAGGTTTTTTAAGTGTGAAATGTTCGGTGTAAAGTAGTAAGTTTTTGCAGCAACATTTGTACTTCATTAAAATTCTGATATTTAACCGAAAAATATCTTTACCTCACCTGTCCATTGCCTTTGATGATCCATTTTTCAGTAACTAATTTTTCTAATGCAAAAGGTCCCCGGGCATGTAGTTTTTGTGTAGAAATCCCGATTTCTGCTCCAAGGCCAAATTCTTCTCCGTCAGTAAAACGGGTAGATGCATTGGAGTAAACTGCCGCCGCATCCACTTCATGAAGAAATCGTTCACACTGTTTTTTATTTTGCGAAATGATTGCTTCAGAATGTTTTGTGGAATACTTCTGAATGTGTGCCAATGCTTCATCAAAATCCTTTACTACTTTAATTGAACATTTGAGACTTAAATATTCCCTACCAAAATCGGCATTTGCAGCTTTGAATAAAAGAGGATAGTTTTTGAGTAAACGAAATGCCTTTTGGTCCGCATATAAGGTCACTTTTTGTTGGCTTAATTCGGGGCATAGTTTTTCGAGAAATAATGCTGCAATAGATTCATCTACAAGTATTGTATCTACTGCATTACATACCGATGGCCTTGATACTTTTGCATTCACTACAATCTTAACCGCTTTGCTGATGTCGGCATCTTTCTCAACATAAATATGGCACACCCCTGCTCCGGTTTCAATAACTGGCACAAGACTGTTTTTTCGTACAAACTGTATCAGGCTTTCTGAACCACGGGGTATTATAACATCAATATATCTTGTAGCAGTAAAGAGTTGGTTAACAACCTCCCGTTCTGAGGGTAATAGTGTTACACACCCAGGATTTATTTCATTTTCTTTCAGTGCTTTTTTGATAATTTTTATAGCAATTTTGTTAGTTTCGTCAGCATCAATGCTGCCTTTAAGCAGGCAACCGTTTTGACTTCTGATGCACAATGCTGCAATATCAAAAGTTACATTTGGCCTTGATTCAAAAATGGCTCCTACAATGCCAAGTGGTACAGCTATTTTCTCTAGTTTTAAACCATTTGCAAGTGTTCGTTTCTCCAATACTTTTTTAGATGGATTGGGTAGTTTGCTTATGTTTCTTATACTTTTTGCAATATTATTAATCCGCTGTTGTGTTAGCAACAAACGGTCATTGTTCGGGTTGTCAATAGGTTGCTTCGCAATGTCTTTAGCATTTGCTTTCAGCAAAATAGTGGAGTTTGATGCTAACAGATTGGCTAATGACAATAATGTTTTTTTTATGTTATTGTCGCTGACATTTCTAAGATTTGAAGCAGCTTTGTATGTGTCTATGATAAGGGGTTCTATGTTTTTCATTGGTTGTAAAAGTTTGAAAAATCTGATAAGTTTTAAATGAAAAATTAGTTGAGAATACAATTTGGTTAAATTAAAAAACAACTATGTCATTTGCATGTGCAGCAAGTGTATTTTTTTCTGATAAACTTTGCAAAACTTCTTTTGCAGATAGTTTTGATTTTGCTACGCCGATAATATTTTTATTCTCATCCATAAGTTGTACTACTTCACCAATGCCAAAGTTACCAAGCACTTCCTTAATGCCGACAGTTAACAAACTGCGGCCTTGATTCAATGCTTTTGCCGCACCTGCATCTATACTCATGCTGCCAAGTGTTATGGAGCCGCTAACCAACCATTTTTGCCTTGCTTTCAGATTGCTGGGTTGTGCTTTAAATATAGTTCCATTATTACCCGACATTGCTGCTGCAAAAGGTTCTTTATGACTAAGTCCACAAATGATAACTCTTATACCAAGCGATACAGCCAGTTTTGCAAAAGTGATTTTTGAATTCATGCCTCCCAAACCTACACTGCTTTTATCCTTTCTCACATAACTCATTACTTGATCATCAATCTTGCTAACTAATGGAATGATTTCTTTTTGTTGATTCATGAATCCACCTGCTGAAGTACATATGATAAGAGTTTCGGCATTAAAACCAACAGCAATTAAAGTTGCCAGTTCGTCATTGTCAGAAAATTTTAATTCTACATTACTTACCAAATCATTTTCATTCACAATCGGGATGATATTGTTGTTCCAAAAAGCTGCAAAGGTTTCTTTTAATTGAAGAAATTGTACACGGTTACTAAAATGATGGCGTTCGCACAATGCCTGCGCAACCGGGATTTTATATTGGGAAAAATATTTTTGATAAAGATTTATCTAAACAGGATTGCCGACTGCTGCCGCAGCTTTTCTTTCTGTAAGTGTTCCTTTGTAGTTCTTAATAAATGCTTTGCCACTTCCTACAGCACCGCTACTTACCAAAACTACATTGTATTTTGCTGCTAACGCAGCAATATTCTTCGCTACTTTTTTTATGATATTGAGGCTAATTATTCCTTCTTTAGCTGTAATAACTGCCGTACCCAATTTAATTACCAAAACCTGCTTTTGCATAAGCGCAAAAATAAGTAACTAAATAGGAAATTAGTTTACAGGTTGGTTAGTTAAACGAATAAAAAAGTTCAGAGCAAATGTTCAACCCTAAAATCATATTTCAGTCAGATAGGTAAACAATTATCAGGGGTATTTGTTATTATATTTATGTCTTCAAGCATACCCCTCCCAAAAACATTTCTCTCCGCAACCTGGCAATACCTCGCCATGATTAATTACGAGGTTGATCCGGCCATCTTGCAAAAACATTTACCACCTTATACTGAAGTAGATTATTTTGAGGGTAAGGCATTGGTAAGTATTGTTGGGTTTCTATTTAACAACACAAAGGTATTTGGAATAAAATGGCCATTTCATACAAATTTCGAAGAGGTTAATCTTAGGTATTATGTAAAGCACCTGAATGGAAATAATTGGAAAAGAGGTGTTGGTTTTGTTTCTGAAATTGTACCCAAGCCGGTTATTGCATTCATGGCCAATACCCTCTACAATGAACATTACAGCACTGCAAGGATGCACCACAATATCATAAAAGTTGATGGTACAATTAAAGTTGAATATGGATGGAAGACGCCTTTTCAACCATGGAACCTAATATCAGTTGAAGCAGAAAATACACTGGAAAATATAGCAGTGGGGAGTGCCGAAGAATTTATATTTGAACATTACTTTGGCTACAATCAATTAAACAAAAACACAACTATAGAATATGGGGTTGAGCATCCACGTTGGCAAGTGTATCCCGTTAAAAATTATGAACTTAATTGTGATGTTGCCAAATTATATGGACATGAGTTTGTTCCATTTATTCAAAACGTTAAACCCCATTCTGTTTTTCTTGCTAAAGGTTCAGATGTAATTGTTAGGAAGCCGAAATACCTAAAGGGCTAAACTTTACCAATTTCGCGGTAAGGAATTTTCTTAACAGAAATTTGATCCCAGAAATATCAGACATCAGACATCAAAAAATCAGACATCACACATTCACCCTACTTTTACACCCTATGGCGGATGAAGTAAAAAAGAAAGGATTCAATTTTTCGCTTTTGGGCAGGGTATTTAGATTTGTACGGCCTTATAGAGCATTTTTTGTTTTAAGTGTTTTATTGTCTGTTTTGTTGGCGGTGCTTTCGCCTGTACGGCCTTATTTAATTAACCTTACGGTCAATGTTGCTACAGGCAAGGCAATTCATGCCCCCGGCTGGCTGAAATTGTTTTTGTTCAATTCAGACCTTTCTGATGCTACCCGATTTATTATTGCAGTTACCATTTTCCAGGTAGTTTTTTTGTTTGTGGAAACGGCTTTTAGATTCATTTTTTCATTTCTCACTTCCTGGCTGGGGCAGAGTGTAATTAAGGATATCCGTGTACAGGTATATCAAAAAATAATGAGTCTAAACCTTACGCAATTTGACAAAACGCCTATAGGAACGCTTACCACACGCACTATCAATGATATTGAAAGCATCAACGATATTTTTTCTGATGGGCTCATTCCTATTATTTCAGATTTGCTGTCCATAATTTTCACTTTGGCAATTATGTTGTACAGCGATTGGCGGTTAACCCTGGTCAGCATTATTCCTTTTCCAATTCTTATAGTTGCTACTTATTATTTTAAAGAAAGTGTCAACAAATCTTTTTTAAGGGTACGAAATGCTGTTGCTGCACTTAATGCTTTTGTGCAGGAACATATCACCGGAATGCAGATAGTGCAGGCTTTTACCGCCGAAGACCGTGAGTTTGACAAATTCCAAAGAATAAACCGGGAACACCGCAAGGCCAATGTACATGCCATCTTTGCTTATTCTATATTCTTTCCTGTAGTGGAGGTTATTCTGGCTTTGAGTATGGGTTTATTGGTTTGGTGGATTGCCGGCAAAAACCTGGATGCCGGGTTGTTGGTGGCTTTCATTCTTTACCTCAACCAAATATTCAGGCCACTACGGGTAATTGCTGATAAGTTTAATGTGATACAAATGGGTCTTGTAGCAAGTGAAAGGGTTTTTAAAGTTTTGGACAATCCTGACTTTATTTCAACCGAAGGCACTTATGCCCCACTAACCATAAAAGGAAAAGTCAGTTTTGATAAAGTTTGGTTCGCTTACACAAATGAACAGTATGTGCTGCGCAATGTTTCCTTTACCGTAGAAGCTGGTCAAACGGTTGCTTTGGTAGGGCATACCGGCAGCGGAAAGACCAGTATCATTAGCCTGCTCAACAGATTGTATCACATACAGAAGGGCGAAATTAAAATAGACGATGTTTCAGTAGAAGATTACAAACTGGATGTACTACGAAGCAGGATTGGCGTAGTGTTACAAGATGTCTTTTTGTTCTCCGGAAGTGTAATGGATAATATTACACTGCGCAATCCAACCATCAGCAAAGAACAGGTTATAGAAGCAGCCAAAATGATAGATGTACATGATTTTATCATGACACTACCCGGTGGCTATGATTATAATGTAATGGAAAGGGGAAGTACCCTAAGTCTTGGGCAGCGACAGTTGTTGAGTTTCATCAGGGCGTTGTTGTACAACCCGAGCATCCTTATTTTAGATGAAGCTACTTCGTCCATCGACACCGAGAGCGAAATATTAATCCAACACGCAATTGATAAAATGATTGCCGGAAGAACTTCAATTGTTATTGCACACAGGTTAAGCACCATCCGCAAAGCGGATAAAATAATAGTTATGGATCGGGGTGAAATGGTAGAAGCGGGCACCCACACGGAACTCTTAGCTAACGGCGGGCATTATGCGAAGCTGTATAATATGCAGTTTGAGAAACAGGTACAGCGGATAATGGAGAAAGGCTGAGAAGGTATAGAAACCATTGTTTTTCTGGTAAACAATTTTACCCATTTCATTCAAATAAAAGCAGGATTTAATTTCTTGTTTTAAATTTACCTCTTAAAAAAAATTAAATGAAACAAATTGTGGTAAACGTAGAAGAAAAGAAATACAAATTTTTTATGGAGCTGATAAAAAATTTTGATTTCATTACAATTGGCACTACTGATCATGCAAAGAAGCAAATTTTAAAAGAAGTTGCAGAGGGAATGTATGCTGCTGTGCATTCGGATAAAGGAAAACTTAAAACACGTTCTGCCAAATCATTTTTAAATAAGTTATAAAATTAATTCAACTCCGCCTTTCGAAAAGCAGGCAAAGAAGTTATTAAAAAAATATCCCACCTTAAAAATTGATTTGTATTTACTGATAGAATCACTTGAATTGAACCCTATCCAGGGAAATTCATTAGGAAATGATTTTTATAAAATCCGGGTTGCCATTTCTGGTAAGGCAAAAGGTAAATCAGGCGGGGCAAGAGTAATAATATCTGTAAAGATAACAAAACAAAGAGTTTATCTCGCTGCAATATTTGATAAATCTGAACAGGAAAATATCACGGATAAGGAGTTAAAATGGCTCGCAGAAATTATAGGTAAAATGTAAGTGACAATTTTACTTGAAATCCAATTCTCAAATTGTGATTGAAAAGATTTATTAGAAATAACAATCTCTAATTTATTTTATCATTCATAATTTTCTCTTTTTTACTTGTCAACCCCTATCTTTGCCGCAAAATTGAGAAAAAGCATGTCATTTGTACGGACAAAATCTTTATTGGTAGCGGTTTTCAGCCTTATTATATTGTTTTTTTCAAATTTTTCATATTCCCAGGAACACACAGAACAAAGTGCAAATCCTACGGAACATAAAGAAGTTGAAGAAAAAAAGGGATTCGATGCCAAAGAGGTAATATTTGGACACGTATTAGATGCTTATGAGTTTCACTTTTTATCTTATAAAGGCAAGGATGGCGAAGAACATGAAGTAGCAATTCCTCTACCGGTTATTTTATATTCTCCTCAAAAAGGGCTTTCTGTTTTTATGTCTTCAGCATTTCACCATGGTGAAGAAGTTGATAGATATATCCTAAAAGAAGGTAAGATAGCCCCTGTAGATCCTTCTGTAAAAATGTATGACATTTCGCTTACGCGAAATGTGGTACAAATGCTATTGTCACTCACTCTTTTGGTTGTATTATTAATAGGAATAGGAAATAAATACAAAAAAGGACAGGGATTAACATCTGCACCAAAAGGGTTTCAAAATGCAGTAGAACCTGTAATTACATTTATTAGGGATGAAGTTGCAAAACCAAATCTCGGTCACAAGTATGAAAGGTATCTCCCTTACTTGTTAACGGTATTTTTCTTCATTCTAATTAATAACATCATTGGCCTTATACCCGGAACAGCCAATGTAACAGGAAATGTTGCCTTCACAGGCGTATTAGGAATTATATCTTTTATAGTGATAACCATAAGTGGTAATAAACACTATTGGGGCCACATAATAAATCCTCCTGTACCATTGGGTATCAAATTTATTATGGTTCCTGTAGAAATTATGGGTATTATAACCAAACCGCTTGCACTGATTATTCGTCTTTTCGCCAACATGTTGGCAGGGCATATTATTATCATTTGCTTAATATCATTGATATTCATTTTTGGTTCTATCAGTGTAGGAGTGGGTTGGGGTTTTTCTCCCATCTCAATTGCCTTTTCGGTATTTATTTATCTAATTGAAGTATTAGTAGCATTTATACAGGCATTCATTTTTGCAAATCTTACAGCTGTGTTCATAGGACAGGCAATAGAAGATACGCACCAGGATCACGAACACGATCATGGCAATGGATACGATGATGCAGTAATTATTTAAAAAGTCTTTTTTTTAACTTAAATCATAAAAGTACAGTTATGGATTTATTGAATGTTCTATTAAGCGCAACTCCCTGGGCAAATGCAGGTGGAGCTATAGGTGCAGGTTTGGCTGCAATTGGCGCTGGTATCGGTATTGGTCAGATTGGTAAAGGTGCAGTAGAAGCTATTGCCCGCCAACCCGAAGCTACAAATGATATTCGTGCAAACATGATTCTTACTGCGGCCTTCGTAGAGGGTGTTGCCCTGTTCGGTGTTATCGCAGGTATATTGGCAATGTTTGTTTAATCAACAAACATGTATTGTTGCATGCAGAGCGTTAGCTTTGGATGCAGCAATACTCTTTAAAGTAAAAAACTCTAAAGTCGAAAACTGAAAGTTTCTATGATACTTTTAGGGTTTGACCTATAAATTTTGTCTTACTATGGAATTGTTAACTCCCAGTTTTGGGTTACTTATCTGGACTTTGCTTGCTTTTTTAATCGTGTTTATCATCCTTAAAAAGTTTGCATGGAAACCAATTCTTTCTTCATTGAAAGAAAGGGAAACCGGTATTGCTGATTCATTGGCAATGGCAGATAAAGTGAAAGCTGAAATGGCTTTGATGAAAAGTGAGAATGAAACACTATTAGCACAGGCTCGTGAAGAAAGGGCTCAAATGGTAAAGGATGCAAAAGAAGCAAGTGCAAAAATGATTAATGAAGCTAAGGATAAGGCGAAGAACGAATACGATCGCATTATTGCAGAAGCTCAAATAGCCATTCAGCAACAAAAAAATGCTGCACTTACTGATGTTAAAAATCAGGTTGGTAATTTGGTGATAGAAGTAAGTGAAAAAGTGCTCCGTCGCGAATTAGCCAATAAAAGTGAGCAGGAAAACTATATTAAGCAACTGGCAGAAGTAGTAAAATTGAATTAGGCAATTCGATATTGTGATGATGAGATAATGTTTGCATTATCATATTATCACATTATCTCATCATCACATTAGAATATGCAAAATCCACGGTTAGCAGGCAGGTATGCAAAAAGCCTCATAGATCTTTCTACAGAACGAAATGAACTGGAGAAAGTATATGCTGATATGCAGTATTTGCAGGCTGTTTGTAAAGTAAGCAAAGAGTTTGTAGGATTGTTAAAGAGCCCGGTAATACCTATTGATAAAAAAAGTGCAGCCCTTACAGCTGTTACTACAGGAAAAATAAGTGAATTAACTGCCCGATTTAATCAACTGCTCATTAACAAAAACCGCGAATTTTTTCTACCGGAAATAGTTGAAGCCTTTATTGATCAATACAATGCAATCAAAGGAATTCATAAAGTAAAATTGACCACTGCTACACCCTTAAGTGATGAAGTGAAAAATGCAATTGTCGCTAAAATGAAATCTGAAACCAAACTTCAGCAAATAGAGTTGGAGACAGTGGTGAAAGATGAACTGATTGGCGGTTTTGTATTAGAGTTTAACAATAATCTGGTAGATGCCAGCATTCAAAGAGATTTGCGTGACATCAGAAAGCAGTTTGAGAAAAATATTTACGTTCAGCAGTTGAGATAATCAAGTGTAAATTTTATTGAAAAATAAAAGCAACACTTCTGAAAATCAAACTTGTTGTCTGTCGAAAAAAAATAATTTCTAACAATTTCTTTCGCTTAGGCGGAGAAAGAAAATTTAAAAAATATGGTTGACGTTAAGCCAGATGAAATATCAGCGATACTTAGGCAGCAGTTGAGCTCATTCAATGCTTCTGCAGACCTTGAAGAGGTTGGAACAGTATTGCAGGTGGGAGATGGCATTGCCCGTATTTACGGATTGAATAATGTACGTAGTGGAGAGTTGGTTGAATTTGAAAGTGGTGTAAAAGCCATTGCCCTTAACCTGGAAGAAGACAATGTGGGTGTAGTATTGATGGGTGCACAGGAAGGTATTAAAGAAGGTTCAACTGTACGCCGTACCGGTAAAATTGCCTCTATAAAAGTAGGCGATGGTGTAGTAGGTCGTGTTATAAACATGTTGGGTGAACCAATAGATGGTAAAGGCCCATTGGTTGGTGAACTATACGAAATGCCAATTGAGCGTAAAGCTCCGGGTGTTATCTTCCGCGAACCGGTTAAAGAACCATTGCAAACAGGTATCAAAGCTATTGATGCGATGATTCCTATTGGACGTGGACAAAGGGAGTTGGTAATTGGTGACCGCCAGACTGGTAAATCTGCCATTTGTATTGACACCATCATCAACCAAAAAGAATTTTACGATGCAGGTAAGCCTGTATATTGTATATATGTTGCAATAGGTCAGAAGGCAAGTACTATTGCGGGTGTTATGAAAACATTGGAAGAAAACGGAGCAATGGCTTATACTACCATTGTTGCGGCATCAGCCAGTGACCCTGCACCACAGCAGTTCTATGCACCATTTGCCGGAGCAGCTATCGGAGAGTTTTTCCGTGATACCGGTCGTCCGGCTTTGATTATTTATGATGATCTTTCTAAACAGGCAGTAGCTTACCGTGAGGTATCTCTGTTGCTAAGAAGACCACCGGGACGTGAAGCTTATCCGGGAGATGTATTCTATCTGCACAGTCGTTTGTTGGAAAGAGCAGCAAAAGTTATTTCTAAAGATGAGATTGCTGCTAAAATGAATGACTTACCTGAAAGTATCCGTCATTTGGTAAAAGGTGGCGGTTCATTAACAGCCTTACCTATTATTGAAACACAGGCGGGTGACGTATCAGCATATATTCCTACAAACGTAATCTCAATCACCGACGGTCAGATATTTTTGGAAGGTAACCTGTTCAATGCAGGTATCCGTCCGGCTATCAACGTGGGTATATCAGTAAGCCGTGTGGGTGGTAATGCACAGATTAAGTCTATGAAAAAAGTGGCTGGTACGCTGAAACTTGATCAGGCGCTATACCGTGAGTTGGAAGCCTTCTCTAAGTTCGGTGGTGATTTAGATGCTGCTACCAAAGCTGTAATTGACAAAGGCGCCCGTAACGTGGAAATATTGAAGCAGTTGCAATACTCTCCAATGTCGGTAGAAAAGCAGGTTGCTATTATTTACCTTGGAACACAGGGTTTGCTAACTGCTGTACCGGTAAAAAGAGTAAAGGAATTTGAAGAACATTTCCTAACAGAAATGGACAACAAAATGCCCGAATTGCTTGCTGATTTCAAAAAAGGGAATCTACCTGAAGAAGGATTAAAGAAAATGGTAGATATGGCGAAGGGATTAATGGCGCAGTACAAGTAGATTTTAGACAATAGATTTTATATTTAGAACGCCACGCTGGAGAGTGTGGCGTTTTTGTTTTGAATGATTGAAGCACTATTTGATAATTTTTTCAAGAAGGTGGAAATTTTTCAATCGTGGTTTTGCAATACCTTTATAATATGAGCGATAAGCCCAAACCTATATTCAATAAACGGATTTTTTGGGATGTAGTATTTGAAAACATAGACTACGATGCAAAGGCCAACTTTGTAATAGAAAGGGTTTTTGAACGTGGAGATGTGGACGACATTCGCAACTGCCGTCGATATTATGGGGATGAAAAAGTAACCGAAGCCTTATTGAATGCTAAATTCTTACCTGAACACACTATGTACCTTGCAAGCGCTGTTATAAACCGACCCTTAAAAGATTTCAGATGTTACACTTTGAGACAGTTGAACCCAACACTCTTTCCTTACTAAATGAGTTAATGAACATGCCCGAGCTAATGGAGTTCTCATTAGTGGGAGGTACAGCTTTGTCGTTATTATATGGTCATCGTATATCTGTTGATCTTGATTTATTTTCTTATCAGCCATTTGAAAATGAATTTATCATCACAGCTTTAGAAAAAAGATTTGGCAGTTCATTTGTCAACAGGTCAACCAACCCAAAGTTTGGTATTTTTTGTTTTATTGATGAAGTAAAGGTTGACATTGTAAGGCATCCGCATCCCATTATAAGGCCGCAACTTTTGTTTGATGGTATCAGAATGATTTCTACAGAAGATATTATAGCCATGAAAGTGCAAGCCATATTAGGCAGGGGAAAGAAAAAAGACTTTTGGGATATAGCAACTCTGTTAGAACATTATTCTATTGCAGATTTTATTCAACTGCATAAAGAAAAATATGCTACACAAAACCTGTTGATAACGGTACCACAGGCTATCACCTATTTTTTTGACGCTGATGAGAGTGAAGAACCAATTAGTCTGAAAAATCAAACATGGGATAGTGTGAAGGAATTTATTTCGGGTAAAGTGAGGGAGTATTTGCGGTAGTAACGAGTAGAATATGTATTTTGGTTGTAAACATTTTATTGATTTTTTAATTGAGTTGTTGTAGTGTATGGCTTTGGAGAAAGTTATTATTATTTGCACCTGCTTGCTTTGAAAATGGTAATAACAAATGAAAACCTAGACTCATTAAAAACAATGAATGCATCAAAGGAACTCTCATACTTTGTATATTTATATGATGAATCCTATAATTCTCTTTTTGCTGCTTTCCCAAGGACTTATATTAAATGCTCAATCTAGAAACACTCTTTACGTTCCTTACAACCTTAACCATAAATGGGGATTTGCTGATACTAACGGAGCCCTCTTAATAAAACCGGTATTTGATAGCGTCGGATTATTTAACAAAGGGTATGCTTGTGCTTATAAAAGGGAGAAAGTGGGAATGATAAACACAAAAGGCAAGTGGATAGTCCCTGCCAAATACAAATTTGTAGAAGTGTTGGACAAACAAAATCGCTTGTTTGAAGTAACCATTGATGTTGATGGAAAAGGAGATGATTACACTAGATACATTGGTATTTATAAAGAGGGGGTTGGATTAATTGTACCCGTAAAATACTCTCACTTTCAAAAACATAGTGCTTACCGGTACGTCATGGCAGGCTATGATAACAAGAATTATATTCTTGACCTGAAAACAAACCACATAACAGTCTTTCACCACAAGCACTATTTTGAATGTGGCTGTGGCAGGTATCAAAAAAGAATGCAGCGGTATGAAGCAAAAATGCTAAAACATGAACAGCAGATAGAGAGGTATTTGGCAAAACGACCACCCTTGGAAAAGATTGGTGAATTGAACCCGTTGTGGGTAAATGGCAAAGCAGGCGGCTACATTGTTTATGATACCGCTTTTGATAAAAAGCGAAATAAATGGATCAAGTACATTGATAGTATCCCTGCGATTTACGATACCATTTATTGCATAGGAGAATACTACAATTATCCAGTAGTAGCGGAAGACTATAAGATGCGCAAGTTTTATTTTGTTGCCCACAATGGTAAATGGGGTGCCTTAAATTATAAAGGGAAACCTGTAGTAAAACCTGAATACTCAGCAATAAGTCTTGCTGGTGAAAGTAGTTTTTCTAATAGACTTTTTTGGGTAAAGAAAAATGAAAAGCAAGGCATTATTTCATTGAAAGGTAAAGCGATAATACCATGCACTCAAGATGCTGTAGAAGTAAGCTGCGAATTCAGGGGCTGCTATTTCAGCGTGAAAAGAAATAACAAATGGGCATTCGTGAATAAGCAAGGGAAATGGATAACAGATTATGTCAGTGATGCTCCTATCCTTCTCAACTATCAAGCTGATATGTACAAGTACATGACCATATTGCAAGATGGAAAAATGGGTATTATTGATACCACCGGGAAAATTATTCACCAGGCAAAGTATGATGGCATTGAGATTTTGTACAATAACGACTTTATGATAGTGAGGCAGGGTAAACTATACGGGGTAAAAAGATTAAGCAACCCCAATGGCTATTCAGAACCCCAATGGGATACAGTTAGGACAAGGTGGGCGAATAATTCTCCTGACCTGTTTGCCATAAGAAAAGGAGAGCTCCACGGGGTAATTGATCCATTTAAAGGGCCTAATGAAAGATGGCTATATTTTCCCATCGGCGACTCACCGGAGTTTAATATAGAATACAGTATTTCGGAAAATGAAAAGCACAAATTTGCCCTGTTTGGCTTTGAGAAAGAAGGGAAATATTATTTTTTAGGAGAGAATGGTGTGAAATTCACAAACAACTGAAAACGGTTTAGCTCAATACAACAAGTCGATTCCTAATAAACCAAGATATTACCCCCTATACCACCGGATGCCTCTCCACCGGCATACGCCTGTCAAAATTATACCGGTAAGTCACCATCCTCCGGCTTTGGGTGCCGCCTATGGCTTTGTAAATGCCGACCATTTTGGGGTTCCAATCGCCGGCCCAGCCCATTTCTATAAGGTCGTATTTGTTTTCTTTTCTAATGAGTAGTGCGCCTTCATAAATCATAAAAGCATCTATGCCGAGTGCCTGAAATTTGGGTACAATACCAAACGCCAACCCATTTATTTTTCGGCTATGCCGATACTTTTGCAACCACAACAGGCGCAATTTTTGCCACCAACCAAACTTGCCGTTAAAATATTTAGAGTATTGGTTCAGGTCGGGGATGTTTACCCACATACCTATTGGTTCATCTTTGTAATAGGCAAACCACACAAGGCTTTCGTCCATCACCGGTTTCATTTTGTTGAAGAGTTTCAGGGCCGCTTCGTAGCTGATTTCTTTGCCTTCGTTGTGCTGTGCCCATGCCATGTTGTAGACTGTTGAGAAGTCTTTTGCAAACCTGGGGAGGTTGTTTTTTTCTACATGAATGGCTTTGTAGTCGGGCTTAGAAGCAAACCTTGCATGACGTTCGGGGTATTTGTCACCGAGTGTGCCGTGTGCCTGTAAGGTATAGTAATACTGATTGTAAAAATTCTCAAATCCATAAGCCTCAAACAACTGTTCATAATAGGGTGGATTAAATGAAATGCCATACAAAGGTTCCTCATTAAATCCTTCTACCATTAAGCCCCACCATTTATCTCGTTCTCCAAAATTTACAGGGCCGTCCATAGCTTCCATTCTATTTTGCTGTAGCCAGTTTTTTGCGGTATCAAACAACAATGTTGCTGCCTTTTTGTCATTTATGCAATCAAAAAAGCCACAACATCCTACCGGCATTGTATCTCCATGATTTATGTATTTTGAACTTACAAATGCTGCAATGCGACCAATAAGTTGATTTTTATCATCTTTCATGATCCAACGTTTGGCTGTACCGTATTTGAAAGCCTTATTTTTTTCCGGGTTAAAAACATCATTCACTTCATTGTCAAGTGGTTGAATGTATTTTGGGTTCTGCTTATTCATCAGCACATTTACCCTTATAAAATCCCTTTCTGTAGATGTATTATTTACTTCTATAACCTTCATTGTTGTAAAATCCTTTGTTTTATAATTAGCAATGCTAATCAAGGGTTCATTATGTATTTTTTTGTGCCGTTAGGCACAGAATGTCGGTAACAGGCAAAACCAATCACCAATTAAAAGTCCCGTAGGGACGATATGTGTTTGGAAAACCATTTGGCAAACCTGTCCGTCCGGTCAGGGGGCATTTCGTCCCGCCTTGGCGGGACTTTAAAACAAAATGAAAATTTGGTTCTCTATCGACATTTCATGCCTAACTGCACTTTCAACCATTGATTAGCATTTGCAATTATGCCAACACATATATTGTGTTGCCCGAAGATAAGAAAAGGACAATGTATTTAAACACAAACGGGGTGTGGCAGATTTTGTATAGCTGGTTTAATTATTGATTTGTATATTTAAGTAACAAATAACAACGTATGGAAAAGGAAAATTTTTTCGTAGAAATGAAAGACATGGTGGAAGAATATGCCGAGGATAGGATTTTATTATTGAAATTACAGGCTACAGAGAAAGCTGCAAGAGTTTCGTCTTCGCTTTTTTTAGGGGTAGTGGTGGGTGCATTAGGATTGATTGTTTTTATGATTGCAAGTTTTATAGCAGGTTATTATCTTTCTATGGCTGTAAACAGCTATCCCGGCGGTTTTGGTATTTTGGGGGGAATATATCTTTTGCTCATTTTGTTGGTCATATACATACATAAAAAATATACGGGTAAAATTGTAGCTGATAAGGTGGTGAAATTTTCTTTTGATAATCAAGACAACTTTTCTCATGCAGTATAAAACAAAATACACATTATCTCACGTAGATTCTATTGAGGCCTTGCGCAAAGAGCAGCAGGTAATAAAGAGCAGAATCAAAAACCGTGAAGAAGATATCAGGTTAAAAATGTACGAGATACCGGCAGAATTGGCGGCAGCAGGTGTCAATAAATTTATACCCTCTTTTTTACGTGGAAAAGTTTCTAATAAAGTGCTTAATGGAGGCAAAAAACTAATTAATGCATTATTTGTACCTGAAAATGCACATCCTCAAAACCTGCTTACCCATACTGTAAAAAACAGGGGAATTTTTTCCTTTGTAAAAAAAGGGATTTCTTTATTCAAGAAGTTTAAATAACTATTTCTTCCCTTTTCTGTTAAAGATAAAAAGCATCGTTTAGTTGCTCAAAATCTTATACAGTACATTTGCCCGATTATGTCAAAATATGCCCACGATAAAATAGTACCTTACAAACAAAGCAGCGAAAGTAAAAAAGAACAGGTAGCTGAAATGTTTGATAACATAGCATTTAGGTACGATTTTCTAAACCGTTTTTTATCAGCCGGAATAGATGTTAGCTGGAGAAAAAAAGCAATCAACAAGCTAAAAGATATCAATCCACAAAACATATTGGACGTAGCCACAGGAACAGGCGATGTTGCTATTTTAACTGCTAAAATGCTGAAGCCTGCAAAGATAACAGGCATTGATATTTCGGAAGGAATGTTAGATGTTGGAAGGAAAAAAATTGCAGATTTAGGTCTTACCCAAACAATTGAACTGGTAAGCGGTGATAGTGAGAAAATAAATTTTCCTGACAATAATTTTGATGCTATCACTGTGGCATTCGGGGTGAGAAACTATCAAAATCTGGAAAAAGGTCTGCAGGAAATGTATCGGGTATTAAAACCCGGAGGAAAATTAGTTGTATTGGAATTTTCAAAACCTAAAAACGTTTTCTTCAAAGGGTTCTATAATTTTTATATGAATTACATAGCGCCGGGTTTTGGAAAAATGTTTGCCAAAAACCGTTGCGCCTATCAATATCTCAATGATTCTGTTCAAAAATTTCCCGAAGGGCAGGATTTTATTCATATTTTGGAAAAGAACGGGTATGCTAATACGGGCAACAAAGCATTAACTATGGGAATCTGCACTTTATATTGGGGATTGAAATAATAAAATATTTTAGTAAATTGCAATAGAACTATTGTTTACTCTTGCAATTATTTTGAATTTCAATCGTTGATACTTAACAGATATTTAAAAAAACAGTTAGGCTTGTTCAAAAAAGGCAAGTAAATTGCTCCTTCTAAACAAAAACAGCAAAATATAGCAAAGCTTTACTTACTATTTGTAAGGAATCAACAATGGAAATTTCAGATATAATGGGATTGGTACGCTGTTTTTATTCATCAAAAAAGCAAGTTGCAATTGTTGTTGCAACAATGTTTTCTTTATCAGCTTATGCACAGGTGGAAGAGTACAGGCCCGAACATGACAATTGGCCGTATTATTTTGGTATGTCTATCAGTTACAACGTTTCTACACTTCATCCTGAAAAACATCCTGCATTTTTACAAAATGATAGTGTATTATCTGTAGAGCCCGGAAGTAGCGGTGGTGTAGCATTGGGTTTGGTGGGCACATTACAGCTATCGCCCCGTATATCGCTAAGGGCCAATCCACAGTTGATTATTGGTGGGGCTAAATATTTTACCTACAGCCTTAAATACCCTTTGTTGGGTGAAAAATTTATTGAGAAGAAAACCCTTCCTTCAACAATTGTCAGCTTTCCGTTTCAACTCAAGTTTAACAGCGACCGAATAAATAATTTTAGGGTATTTATGATGGCAGGCATTAAGTATGACATCGACCTTGCAAGCAATTCGCAGTCACGAAATGCTGAAGACCTTGTAAAGCTGAATAAAAGTGACTTTGGTATAGAAGCGGGTATTGGGTTCAATTTTTTCATGCGCTTTGTTACCTTTTCTCCTGAATTAAAAATAAGCAACGGATTAAGCAACGTACACAGCCGCGACCCTAACCTAAAGTTTAGTAATGTATTGGATCGGCTTAACTCAAGAATGTTGGTATTTTCTATAATTCTTGAAGATTAGTATTCTTTCCGCAAATAAAAAAGGGCAGCTTTTTGGCTACCCTTTTTTATTAGAATTCGTTGAGAATTAGAAATCAAATACACGTCGTGCCATATTCCATCTGACCCCAACCGATACAATTGTGGTATTTGAATTGCCCAAACTGGCGCGGTTAAAAGTTCTGTACTGAACATCTGCATCTATAAAGAGGTTTTCGAGAAGCTCGTAGGAGGTGAACAGCGACAGATTCATAGACTTTACTGCATCTCCCGTACCTATATAATAGCCATAATTGCCCAGACTACGGGTTCTGTAGTTTTCGGTAATATTTGTACCAAAATTTTTGTTTGCAGTATCTAGCCCTTGTTTATATGCAATTGCTTTTGCAGTAAAATATAACTTTTTAAGGGGCTGATATTTTGCAATAAAAATGTATTCTCTAAAACCTGCTCCTAAAGGATGAGCCATTGGCATGTTTGAATGTGTATAGTTTGAAACTACAAAAGATGTAATGCCTGCAGAGTCGTTATGAGTATAGGTAAATGGTCTTACTAAATTTGTTTCTGCCTGTAGGTCAAGATTTGCAATACCAAACGCATCAGGATACTTTACCCCTAACTGATAACCGAATTTGTTGGCCCAATAGCCTGTACTTTTAAACATTTCTCTAAGCAAAAATTCGTCTAAAAGGAGTTGACCATAAACCTGTACTTTCTTTTTTATATTAGCTTTTACATTTAAACCAACTAAAGCATTGTCCCGGCTACCAATATCGCTTTCGGCCGGACGTAGAAACAAAACGGGAATGAGGTATTGAAAATCGAAATGATCTTTACGGCCAGAAATAACAGCGTCAAATATTCCAATATTTAACCATTTTGTGGCATTAAGGCTTAAGTAATTCATCCTTAAATATTTTCTTGGCAACAAGGCATTTCCTGATGCTTTTAACCCATCGGGTACCAACTCCATGTACAGGTTTTCATAGTTAAACTTCCATATTCTTGTATTAAATTTAAGAAATAATGAATTGGCCGAAAAATCGCTCATAAACAAACTGCGATATCCATCGCCAATAAAATTACGGTCGTAGCCCAATTGAATATCAATGTACTTAGAAGCATTGAAACTGATAGAACCACGTGCATCAAAATAATCTACACCACCCGGGTCTTTAAATGCCTTATAAAAACGGGCTCCGGGTACTGCCTGATTAGCTGTAATATAATCCTGCACATAAAGGGGGTCTCGTTCCTGATTGTCTGTAACATACACATCAAAACCTACTTTTTTACCAATAACGCCTCTAATTGCCAGACCACGGCTGTTGTAAAATAATTTTTGATTATTACCTGACTCAAACATTTGTTTGTACTGAATAACGGGATTAACTACCAACGAAAAATCTTTTTCATTTACTTCGTAAAAGTTAGCAGGTGTTTTATAAAAATGTTTCCAAACAGGCTTTTTGCTTAGATATGCAGGTTTAAATGTTGACCATTCGCTGTTACTCATTAGAAACCGCTGCAGGTTATATTTGTCTAAGGCGGTAAGGTTATAAGCATTGCCGCCTGCAACAGAAGCCATGCTGTCAATATATTCCAGGTCACGGGTGTAGAGTCTTCGGTTCAATGGCTTTACTGTAGAAAACATCAGGTTAGTGTTGCCTGTTTTAATTTCTAACCGGTTGATGAGGTCATAATCCTTAAGTCCATTAGGTATATAAGAACTTTGACCAAATAACACTACGGGCAAAAGTAAAAAAAGGAAGATGCGGGTAGATTTGATAATTTGCATGAAAACTGGTTTTGTATTAAAAAAGTCAATATGAAATACTTAATAAAAAATATTCAGATTGTTAACGAAGGTAAAACTTTCACTTCTGATGTTTTAATAAAAGATGGTATAATAAATAAAATAGCTCCAGATATATCGGTAAGCGAATATATACAAGAAATTAATGGTGAAGGAAAATGGCTGCTTCCCGGTGCTATTGACGATCAGGTTCATTTTCGTGAGCCGGGACTAACACACAAGGCAAACATCTACACAGAATCCAAGGCCGCAGTGGCAGGTGGCGTTACCAGTTTTATGGAAATGCCCAATACAGTGCCACCGGCATTTACCCAACAGTTGTTAGAAGATAAGTATACAATTGCTACTCATTCATCATTGGCCAACTATTCCTTTTACATGGGTACGGGCAATGATAATACGGAGGAAGTGTTGCGGACAAACGATAAAAAAAAGGATGTTTGCGGGGTGAAGATCTTTATGGGTTCTTCTACCGGTAACCTTTTGGTGGATAACCCGGTAGTGTTGGAGAAGCTATTTGGAAATGTAGAAGTTTTGATAGCAACCCACTGCGAAGATGAAAGTATAATAAAACGAAATCTGGAAAAAATCAGGAGAGAAAAAAGTGTTTTAGAAGCTGCTGATCACCCAATAATCAAAGATGAGGAAGTATGTTTTGAATCATCGCTTAAGGCCATACAATTGGCTATGAAGCACAATACAAGACTGCATATTTTGCATATAACTACAGCTAAAGAATTGCAGTTATTCAGCAATATGCTTCCGCTTAAAGAAAAAAGAATAACAGCAGAAGTTTGTGTGCACCATTTGCATTTTACAAGCGATGATTATGCTCAATATGGCAATTTGATAAAGTGCAACCCTGCTATAAAAGCACCTTATAACAAAGAAGCCTTATGGGCTGCACTGCTCGATGACAGGTTAGATGTAATAGCTACTGACCATGCACCGCATCTTTTGTCTGAAAAAGAGGGGCTTTATGAAAATGCACATGCAGGTTTGCCATTGGTTCAACATCCTGTGTTGCTTATGCTGTATTATGTACAACAAGGCAAATTGACTATTGAAAAAATGGTAGAGAAAATGAGCCATGCAGTTGCAGATTGTTTTTCGGTAGAAAAAAGAGGCTACATAAGAGAAGGTTACTTTGCAGATTTGGTAATCGTTGACCGAAATATTTCCACAACCGTTACCAAAGAAAATATTTTGTATAAATGCGCATGGAGCCCTTTAGAAGGGTTCACATTCCCTGCCGCTATTACTCATACATTTATAAATGGCAACTTAGTTTATGGAAATGGCATATGGAATGAATCTAATAAAGGAATGAGAATGAGTTTTGACAGATAAATAGTTGCAAGTAGTAAGTAGCAAGTAGTAAGTAGTAAGTAGCAAGACAGAACCAACTCATAACTCATAACTCTTAATTCATAACTCATAACTCACAACTCACAACTCATAATTCATAACTCATAACTCATAACTCTCACCCCCTACATGTTGGTAGACAAAACAACTTTACACGATTTAGCAATATTTCACTCTTCAGAGCAACAGTCGCTTTTTCATTTATTGGATTGTACTACAACAGTTGGGGGCAAACATTGGTTTCATCATTTTCTCGGTCACCCATATAGCGATATTGAAAAAATAAAACAGACACAACAAACCCTTGAACTCATTTTAGCAAAGGAAGATAAATGGCCTACACTTATTACAAACGGAACAATAATGGTGGTGCAGAAGTTTTATGAATCGTCAGTTGAAGCTATTCCCCGCCAATCATCTGCTTTTGGTAGCATGGCATATAAAACGATTCACTCTCCTGATTATTCATTGATTAAGTTTTCGGTAATACAATTTGTTCATTTTTTTTGTGGGTTACAGCAATTGCTACACCATTTTGATCTTGAAAATAATCCACCACTTTTTCAGACTATTATTAATCAGATAAAATTATTGACAACCCCCGCTCATATTCGCACTATGATGCAATGGCCGGCAGGTAAAGAGTTATCAACTGCGGACAATCTCAATTTTGGACATTTTCTCCTATACCATTTTAAAGAGCAGGCAATTCAATTAGTTGATATTTTTAGCAAGTTGGATGCCTATCATAGCATGGCGCTAGCAACTCAAAAATTCAGGTTTTCATTTCCTGAAATAAAGCAAACCGTTCAGCCATTTATAGAAGCAAAAAATGTTTTTCATCCGTTACTGAATAAGGCGGTAGCTTATGATTTATTACTCAATCCTGATGGGAATTTTCTTTTCCTGACCGGGGCAAATATGGCCGGCAAAAGCACTTTCATAAAGGCCGTAGGCGTAGCAGTTTATCTTGCACATACAGGAATGGGCGTACCTGCCGAAAGCCTTTCCTGTAGCCTGTTTGATGGGCTGCTTAGCAATATTCAGGTTGAAGATAATATTACTAAAGGAGAAAGTTATTTCTACAATGAAGTGCAGCGAATTAAAAAAACAATTGAGCAAATAAATGATGGCCGCAATTGGTTGATTTTAATTGACGAACTTTTTAAAGGAACCAATGTGCAGGATGCCATGAAGTGTAGCCTTGCTGTTATAGAAGGGCTTCGCAAAATGAAGAATACATTGTTCATTCTGTCCACACATTTATACGAAATTGGCGAAGGACTTAGGCAATATCCTAATATCCGGTTTTGTTATTTTGAAACCGATACGAGCAATGGGCAATTACATTTTAGCTACCAGCTAAAAGAAGGTATCAGCAACGATAGGCTTGGTTACCTGATATTGAAAAGGGAAGGGGTAGTGGATATGTTGGAAGGGTTGTAGTAAAACTACCTCAACACCCTTTGGTTAAACACCTGTCCATCTTTTGTAACCAATCGTAACAAATAACTACCTGCTGAAAATGAAGCAAAATGTAAAGTTTGATTCCCCTCTGTAGCTCTAAATTGTTGTACTATTCTTCCTGAAAAATCATACAATTGCAGCGAAGCAATATCTGCTTGTGGAAGTCGAATAGCAATCTGTAAATTATCTTTTACAACATTACCCAAAACTTCTAAAGGATTAGCCTGCGGCACTTTTATAAACAACATTTTTGTATAGGAAAATTTGCTATCCACATCTACTTGTTTAATACGATAATGATTAATATATCGTGGGTTTTTGTCAATGAATGAATACGTTTTCTTATCACTGCTGTTGCCTGCTGCATTAATGTTTCCTAACGTTGTAAAGTTGGTGCCATCGCTGCTTCTTTCTATTGCGAAATTTTTTGTATTCCTTTCAGAAAGTGTTTCCCAGTTGAGGCGGATTGTTTTGTTGATTGGGGTGTAGGAAAAGTTACCAAGAGAAATTGGCAAAGTCAAACAAGAATTTATTGTATCTATAGTGGCGGATAAACTTTGTAAAGTCAGATTAGTTCCACCATAACCAAATGATAAACCGCAAAATGAAAGTGATGTTCCTAAAGGGGTACTTTCATTTTCTCCAATAAAATATCTTCTGGTGCTATAAAGCCCAAAAACTGAATAATCTTCAATATGAATGCTATCGGGACTATAAATTACTTTCTCTACTAAACTATCAATGTTATCACGAAGTTCAAAACGACCTGCATTTGCAAAGCTATCAGAAGATGAAAATTTATAGCTAAAAACATCTTTGCCTAATGATGCCATTTGTAAAACCATGATTGTTTTGTACAAACTATTCTGGAGGTTATAGAAATTAATTTTTTTAAAATGATTACTATATAAACCTACTCCTTGTTGTATTTCCAAATATTCATTTATATCAACCCCAACATTATTATAGTGTAATTCTAATATTGTTGTTGGGCGATCGTTTTGATACCCCGGCTGTATCAGCGCCAACTCATCCAAACTCAAACCTGATTCATTTGCCCAGCTCATCAGTTGTGGGTGGTTGATATCGTAGAGGTAACTGTAGTTCTGTGTTTCGTGAATATCCCTTGCCATTTTATCGGCACCACTTTGTTGCATCAGGTATCCAACTGCGCAGTAGGTATTGTATTTATCAATGAAGTAAGGTTGACGGTTTTGGTGATTGTCATTTACGGGAAAAATCCCTTTTACCCAATAACTGTGCAAAGTATTCAGATTGTTCATCCGATGCTTTTGTTGTGCTGTAGACAAGGCAGAAACATTCCTTTTGCGCAGCAGTTTTTCTGTTTCCTGCAAATGAAATTGTATCAAATCCTGTTCGGTCAAATGCTTTGCTGCACTAACTTTGAGCGAAGCGTCCAAATCTTTTTGATTTTTCCATTGCTCATTTACGTACACTAATTGCTCATAAACTGTTTGAAAGTTTTGTGCGGTTGCTCCAACAAAACAAAATAGCAGCAGGAAAAGTAAATTTGCTTTCATAAAAAACATTTAGAGAAATAAATATACGAAAAACTGCTCAATATTAGAAGAATTAAAGCAGTTTTCACCACCGTTAAGTATTATTATTTACACGAATAACCACCTATACAAACAATGAGCTCAAAAGCATATCCTTTTTACCGTTTAGAATTTTTTAGTTTTAGATATTGATTGTGTTTCATTTTAGTAGTTACATTTGAAACCAACTTCAACCATTTATATACATGGACTTACTGCAATTGAACCACCTCAAAAAGTATTACGCTACGCAAAAGGCTGTAGATGATATCAGCTTCAACATTGCCGAAGGCAGCATATTTGGTTTGCTGGGCCCCAATGGTGCCGGCAAAACAACTTTGCTTCGTATGATTACAGGCATTTTCTATCCTGACGAAGGGGAGATTCTTTTCAATGGTAAAAAGTTTGAACCAATGAAAGACAGCCTGTACATTGGTTATATGCCCGAAGAGCGTGGTTTGTACAAGAAAATGAAAATAGGAGAACAGGCATTGTATTTGGCCCAACTTAAAGGGCTAAGTAAAAACGATGCCATGGAGAAAATCAAATATTGGTTTACCCGCCTTGGCATGGAGAGTTGGTGGAACAAAAAAGTTGAAGACTTGAGTAAAGGAATGAGTCAGAAGTTGCAATTTGTAACCACTGTACTCCACGAACCAAAGCTTATTATCCTCGATGAACCATTTAGTGGCCTTGATCCGCTGAATGCCAATCTGATAAAAGATGAAATTTTTGATTTGGCTAAAAAGGGTAGCACAATAATTTTTAGTACACACCGAATGGAACAGGTAGAAGAAATTTGTGACCACATAGTATTGGTAAATCTGGGACAAAAAATACTTGATGGTACAGTTCAACAAATTAAGCAGGATTATAAAGAAAACCTGTTCAGGATTAGCTTTGAGCAGGATATTCAACCGGAGCATTTGGCAATTCATTTGTTTAATGTAAAAGAACATAATGGAAATGAAGTTATTCTGCAGCGGGATAAAGATTTCACCAACAATGACATTTTGCAATACTTCATAAGTAAAGGAATAAGTGTTGATTCGTTCAATGAAATATTGCCATCGCTCAATGAGATTTTTATAAAACTGGTTGAAAACAGTTCAGCTACTACAAGAAAGTTTCAGGCTGTGAGTGCATAGTAGCAAGATGATAGTAGCAAGATATTAGAAGTAAGATTGAGCAAATTCCTAAAAAAACTAAAACACAGCAATTGTAAAGCCACTTAACACCTAACACTTTACACTTAACACCCACACCAAATAATTCCTCCCATGAACAAAATACTGCTGGTAGCAAAACGAGAACTTTTAACCCGCATTCGCAAAAAAACTTTTTTATTAAGTACCATCCTTTTACCCTTAGTCATTTTTGGCTTTTATGGGTTGATTATTTATTTTTCTGTAAAAGGTGATGATGGACTTAACGTAGGCATAGCTGACAAAGCCAATCTGTTTGATGGGAAAATGGAAAGTAAAGGTGATGTAGTTTTTAAATTCATGAACAATGAGTCGGAATCATCCTTACGGGAAAAGCTTGCTAAGAAAGAGATTGATGCATTTGTAATAGTACCCGAGGGAACAACCATAGCCAACTTTGATACCTTAAGATTTGTGTCAGGCAAAAAGGTAGGGCTATCCTCAAGGGATAGAATAGAAAGAAGGATAAACAATAGCCTGGAAGAGAAGCGATTGATTGCGCTGAATATCTCTAAGTCAGCATTGGATAGTATTCAAAACCGTCAAAACCATCTTACTTTTTCTACACTGGAAGGCAAAGAAGAAGATGACAGCAAAGTCGGAGTAAGTTATGCAGTAGGGTTTATTTCCGGCTTTCTTATTTATATTGTTTTGTTCATTTATGGTACCATGGTAATGCGTGGTGTTATGGAGGAAAAAGTGAGTCGAATAGCAGAAGTGATTGTGAGCAGTGTAAAACCTTTTCAACTGATGATGGGCAAGATATTGGGAATTGGTGCAGTAGGTCTAATTCAATTCCTGATTTGGATGGTGCTGATTATAGGATTGCAGACAGCACTTTTTCTTATTTTCCCAACTATTGATCCTGCACAGGTACAGGCACAGGCAGGAGGAATGGGTATGGGTGGGGCAGGCAATGCAGGCGCAGCTGCAGCAGTTACTGAAATAAGGAACAATCTTGCAAGTATTAACTTTCCACTTATTCTTAGTTGTTTTATATTTTATTTCCTTGGTGGATATTTCCTCTATTCATCCTTATTTGCGGCTGTGGGTAGTGCGGTAAATGAAGACCCGCAAGATGCGCAAAGCTTGTTGTTACCAATTACAATGCCCATCATTTTTGGTATAGTCATTATGACCAAGGCGGTAAATGCACCATATAGTACATTGTCTGTTTTTGGCAGTTTGTTCCCACTCACATCACCTATTGTAATGATGGCTCGTGTTGCACATGGCATACCCGGTGGTGTTACCTGGTGGGAGTTGGCACTTAGTATGTTGCTGCTGATTGGTGGTTTTGTTTGTACTACATGGCTTGCAGGTAAAATATACCGGACAGGAATATTGATGTACGGCAAAAAGCCAACCTGGAAAGAAATGTGGAAGTGGGCATTTAAGAAGAATTAGATAAAGGAGTACATAAATAAATAGGTTGGAAGGGAGTGTTGAAATATTATAAAAGATAGAAGAAGCTTAATAGCTATTCCTCTAATGAACGTAATCCCGCCATGCGCTTTGGCGCAAACTTAAAAAAGCCTGAAAGGCTTTCATTTGAATAGCCGTCGGTGCAGTCGGCGGAAAAAATGATCAGTTTTTAAATCAACCCCATTGGGGTTGCCCAATATTAAGCATGCAATTAGTGCGACCCTTTCAGGGGTATATAATATCCATGCAATCAACTACCGTGGGTTTCACCCACTGCTATTCAAATGTTACCCCTTTGGGGTAAAAGAAACACCAATAAAACCCTTACTGGAAAAGGATCTTTGTGGACATTTCAGTTTTAATTAAGTTGATGCTAATGCGCCAATGCGGGGACGATGGACAATCAGCGAACAAATGCTTGTTACAAAAAAATGAAAACTATTTCACAACCCTACCCGGGTTCTTTGCCATAAATTCTTCCCATCCCTTTAAACCTTTTGGCAATTTTCCAATGACCGAGTTTGATTGATAGAAGTGGCAAAGTGCTACGCCAAGCGCATCGGTAGCATCAAAATATTGAGGTTTTTCTTCGAGGTTAAAAATACGTTGCAACATTTTCCAAACCTGATCTTTATCGGCGTTTCCATTGCCGGTAATAGATTGTTTCACTTTTTTGGGAGAGTATTCTGTTACAGGTAATCCCGCACTCATAGCGGCTGCAATTGCTACACCCTGTGCCCTACCCAACTTGAGCATACTTTGCACATTTTTACCGTAAAATGGTGCTTCAATTGCAAAATTATTTGGCTTATGTGTGGTAATTAGTTCTTCTACAGTTGCATGTATTTTTTGCAGACGGTCATATGCATCACTTTTGGATGACATTTTCAGTACATCCATGATCAGCATGTTTGGTTTGCTGTTAGTCGCATCTATTATTGCATATCCCATAAAGAGTGTACCGGGGTCAATACCTAAAATGATGTTTTTGTTTTTCATACTTAGAAGGTGTGAAAATAATCTATCTGCACCATAAAGCAGATCAGTTTTCCGTTTAATGGCTGTACCACTATATATTTGACTAAACTTTGAACGCTGAACAAACAAGTTAAAATACTGCTGAATTATTTTGTTGGGCCCGTATTATTCATTGTCCTTTCGTGGTCTATTTATAATAACATCACCCATCAGCCCGATTTACACAATTCTCTTGATAAGATAAAACTTGGCATTCAAGGCGAACAGGGTTGGAAAGCTATTTTGGTCATACTGCTCATGTTTGCTAACTGGAGCTGTGAAGCACTTAAATGGAAAGTGTTGATTAACCACATCCAGCCCATTAGTTTCTTCCGATCATTCAGGGCTATTTTATCGGGGTTAAGCATTTCCCTTGCTATGAACACCCCTAACGGTTCTGGAGAGTATGTCGGCAGGGTGTTGTACATAAAAGAAGGTAACAGGATAAGGGCGGTGACACTAACTTTTGTGGGTAGTTTAAGTCAGTTAATAATAACCATGTTTATGGGTACGGTTGGGGTATTTGTGCTTAGAAATTCCTTTATTAGTCCCTTAGAAAGTAATGCAATTTTATCAAGGCTGTCGGTTACTGCTATCATTTATGGTTGCCTTGTTTTTACACTCATTTTATCGGTCATCTATTTCGAAATCAGCTACCTGACCCGGTTCCTTGAAAAACTGCCCTGGGTTTCAAAATTTGCTTATTTCATTCAAAAACTTGAAGACTTTGGATGGAAAGAATTGTTAAAAGTGCTGGGAATTTCCTTTTTGCGTTATATGGTTTTTGTAGTACAGTATATATTGCTGTTGCAGGTTTTTAACGTAGGCCTGGGCATTGTTACATCATTTTGGTTGATTACCATTATGTTTCTTGCATTGGCCATAGTACCTACAATAGCATTAGCAGAGTTAGGAGTACGGGGTAAGATCAGTATTTTCCTTTTTGGGTTGTTTAGTACCAATACTTTGGGCATAGTGTTAACAGCTTCTGCTATTTGGTTAATTAACTTAGTTGTGCCTGCTTTGGCAGGGAGTTTGTTTATTTTGGGCATAAAACTCTTCAAGAAAGAAAAAGAATGAAACAATTAGTATTTCTTACCGTATTGATAAGCATGACAATAAGATTGGCTGCAGAAGATGATTTTTGCGGTATAAGAAACCGCAGCTTTAGTGCCGGTGAAAATATTACCTTGGTTGTATTTTACAATGCACTTGGTATATATGTAAATGCCGGTACTGCCAACTTTAACCTCACACAGGAAAGAATGGCCAATAAGCAGGTTTACCACGTAGTAGGCACCGGTAACACCAACAGCAGCTACGACTGGATTTTTAAAGTTCGTGACAGGTACGAAACATTTATAGACACGGCAACTTTAAGACCTTATAAATTTATCAGGAATGTAGAAGAAGGAAACTATAAGAAGTATGAAAATGTAACCTTTAATCATGCCGCAAACACTGCGCTTACAACAGATGGTGTTTATAAAGTTCCCAACTGTGTGCAGGATATTATCAGTGCTATTTATTATGCCCGGAATATAAATTTTGATAATTATAAAGCCGGCGACAAGATACCGTTCACTATGTTTATGGACAATGAAATCTACAACATGTACATACGCTACCTCGGCAAGGAAACTATCAAAACCCGTTATGGTAAGTTCCGGACTATTAAGTTTAAGCCTTTGCTGGTAAAAGGCAACATGTTTGAAGGCGGAGAAAAAATGAACGTATATGTAAGCGACGACGATAATAAAATCCCCGTTCGAATTGAAAGCCCATTGGTAGTTGGATCAGTAAAAGTGGATATGATGAGTTATAAGAATCTGCGTTATCCATTGACCTCTTTGCTTAGTTTTAGGTAGGGATTCGTGTAATCGACTTTTCTCTTATAGACATTGCAATTAGTAAAAATGAAAGATTTGCAGGGGAAGAATACATGTTTATACCATTTCCAATGAAATGATAGGAGTAGATTGCTATATATCCATTTTGTATAGAAAAGTGTTCATTTATCCGCCGTTGGGTGTTCTTCACCAACAGCCTACAAATTGCGCAAATCTTGCAGTTGAAGAACACCTGCTAAGAGGGAAATAGATTGTCAAAGGTTTCATTCCCCATTAACAAAATAATAATCTCTAAAATATATCTGATTATCAAATAATTGAGTAAATTACACAAACTCAATTCATATGTATTGGAGAAAGTTCAGCGGCGAGCCTATTCATTTACCAATAAAAGATGCTGTTGAGGCAGCCATCAAAAATGAAACAGCTATAGGCAACAGATTAAAAGTTTGCATAGGTACAGATAGTCAGGTCAAGGGCAAAGAGACCGAATTTGCAACTGTTATTGTGTTTCTAAGAGAGGGCCACGGTGGTTTTATGTACATCCACAATGAAAAGACCCTGCACAAATATTCCATAAAAGAAAGAATGTTGGTAGAAGTAGCTAAGAGCATAGAAATAGCCTACGAACTTTGTAACCTGTTTACAATATACAATGTAGATATGGAGGTTCATGCAGACATTAACACCAATCCACAGTTCAAAAGTAACGATGCGCTTCGAGAGGCTATGGGCTACATATTAGGTATGGGTTTCGCTTTTAAAGCTAAGCCGGAAGCCTTTGCCAGTAGTAGTTGCGCAAATAAGGTAGTAAACTAATAAACAAAATTTCTGCTGTACTTCACAATTCTATTTTAGTCGGTATTGTCCAAAAATAAAAACAACTCTTGTTTGGTTATCTTAAATTACATTTTTCTGTTTGCAATCAAATAAATCTTCAAAGCTTATATAATATTATTGGCATTTGTTCAAGACTTTTTAGCAGGCATGGCTTCTCATAATAATGACAGAGGTTAGGATAAAATCTTCTCTAATATTTAGATTTGAATACTATAAACAGTAATTAAAGCGTTAGTGCATCTTTGAATTTATTGCAATTGACTACATCATTTTGTTGCTGATATTGAGAATTATTAAAGCAAAAATCTCCAATTAGGTTAAACAAAATGCCGTTCATATAAAACCTTTGTTAAGATAAAATACTCCTGACCGGTTTTGATAGCTTTTTGCATTATTTTTGAATTGAATGAAACAAATATTCCAATTTATGCTAAGTCGCAAGGTTTTACCTTTGGTTGTAATCACTTTATTTGCCGGTGTATTCTGGGCTTTTCAATCCAAAGGGGGTGATGTTACTTCTACTTCTTCTCAACAAAAACTGCTTACCACCCTTGGCAATATAATAGAACAAAACCACTATAATCCTAAGGCAATAAATGATAATTTTTCACAACAGATTTTCAAAAAATTCATAGCGGCTGTTGACCGGGATAAAAACATTTTTCTACAATCTGATATTAACGGATTAAAAAAATACGAGAATATTATTGATGATGAAATACACGGAGTGCAGCCCATACAGTTTGTACCCGCTGTAAATTTGGTTTATGCTAAAAGAATTGCTGAGGTGGCCGCTATTTATAAAGAAGTATTATCTCAACCCTTTGATTTTACAATTAACGAAGAAATTGTAGTAGACGGAGATAAATTGAGTTTTACATCTAACGAATCACAGCGTAAAGACCAATGGAGAAAAAAACTGAAATATCTTGCCTTAGAAAGGTATTCAGAGTTATTGGATACTCGTGAAAAAAATAAAGAGAAAAAAGATTTTGTTGTAAAATCAGATGTGGAATTAGAAAAAGAGGCACGGGAAAAGGTCGCAAAAACAATGAACCGTAACTTCGAAAGAATGAAACTAAGGTTTACTGATGATGAGAGATTTAATCTTTTCATCAATACCATTACTGCCTATATGGATCCACATTCAGATTACTTTCCTCCATTGGAGAAGAGGGCTTTTGATGAGCAGATGAGTGGTAAGTTTTACGGTATTGGCGCATCTCTTAAAGAAGATGAAGGAAACATAAAAGTAGCAACACTTTTAAGCGGAAGCCCTGCATGGAAAAGCGGACAGGTGCAGGTGGG